>WJJW01000219.1 GCA_014729455.1 Candidatus Eiseniibacteriota bacterium | reverse complement strand
GGGCAAGGAGGTTGGATTCCGATGCGAGTCACGAGAACGTTGCTCATTGGCGCGGCCCTTCTTCTGCTCGGCACGTCCCTGTCCGCGCGCGCGGAGGTCCACGAGGTGTCGATGTCCGGCTTCACCTTCGTGCCGGACATGATCAGCATCGCACCGGGCGATTCGGTCCACTGGGTCAATTCCACGCAGACCATCCATACCGTCACCAGCGGGGAGGACTGCTCCGCCGACGGCCTCTTCGACTCGGGGAACCTCGAACCGGACGACGAATTCGGCTACCGGTTCGACGAGGAAGGGGATTATCCGTACTTCTGCATTCCGCACTGCGGCTCCGGGATGACGGGCCGCATCGAGGTGGAGGAGGACACCGCGGTCGAGACGGAGACCTGGGGACGGATCCGGTCGCTGTACCGCTGATCCCGAGGCGCGTCGTTCTAGAGAGAGCCTGACGGGGCGTCCGGTCGCGCGCCCGCCGGCCCGAACCCGACGAGCTGGATCTCGAGATCCAGCTCGATCGCGTGAACGGACCGGACCCGCTCCCGGATCCGGTCGATCAAGCGTCGCACGTCGCGGGCGGTCGCTTCCCCTTCGTTGACGATGTAGTTGGCATGCAGCGCGCTCACCACCGCACCGCCTTCCCGCATCTCCTTGCAGCCCGCCGCCTCGATCAACCGCCCCGCCGCATCGCCCGGCGGGTTGCGGAAGACCGATCCGCAGCTCGCACCCACCGGGGTCTTCGCGCGGCGCTGCGCCGCGATCCGGCCGATCTCCTCCTCCAGGCGGACCGGGTCGTCCGCGTCGAGCCGGAACCAGGCGGCGACGACCGCCGGTCCCGTCGGGTCCCGTCCCTTGAGGATCGAGGAGCGGTAGGCGTAACGCATCCGTTCCGGTTCCCAGGTCTCCGCAGTCCCGTCGGGCTGGACGATCTCGACGCGCTCGATCCGCTCGGCGATCGTCCCGCCGTAGGCCCCGGCGTTGCCGACCACCGCCCCGGCGACGGATCCCGGGATCCCTTCGGCCCATTCGAGGCCCCGCCATCCGGCCCGTGCCGTGCTCCGCGCGAGCCCGGCCAGGGGAGCGCGCGCCCCGACCCGGACCGAGGCGGACTCCCCGTGGGACTGGAGGTCGCGGCTCCGGTCCGCGTAGCGGACGACGAGCCCCGGGTATCCGTGATCGGCGATCAGGAGGTTCGTGCCGCCGCCGAGCAGGAATACCGGCAGTCGCAGGCGCTCGGCCTTCCGCCGGACGGCGAGCAGCTCCTCGGGAGTCCGCGGTTCGCAGAACGCCCGGGCGGGTCCCCCGATCCTCCAGGAGGTCATCGGAGCGAGGGGAACCTCTTCCCGCCAAACGGGGCTGCTCATCGTTTCGCCGCCGAAGGCGGAGGCGTCCCGGGCCGGTCCGGATCCTTCCGGGACGGGACCGCAAGGGAGAGGATCACCGAGAATCCGAGCACGCTCGCGACGAAGCCGAGCGAGAGGGCGATCGGCGGATGCCAGATGTCGGAGAGGAGCATCTTCACGCCGACGAAGCAGAGGACCACCGCCAACCCGTAGTGGAGGAAGCGGAGCTTCTCGATGAGCGATGCGAAGAGGAAGTAGAAGGAGCGGAGTCCGAGGATCGCGCAGATGTTCGAGGTGAAGACGATGAACGGATCGCGCGTGATCGCGAGGATCGCGGGGATCGAATCGACGGCGAAGACCACGTCCGTCGACTCGACGACGAGGAGGACCGCCATCAGGGGAGTGGCCACCCGGCGCCCGTCGATCTCGGTGAAGAACTTCGCGCCGACGTACGTGTCGCTCATCGGAAAGCGACGGCGAAAGAGCCGGAGGAGCCGGTTCTGGTCCGGATCGACGCCGACCTTGTCGCTCCGGAAGAGCTGGATCCCGCCCCAGAGAAGGAGCAGACCGAGGAGGTAGACGAGCCAGTGGAAGTGTTCGAGCAGCGCGATCCCGCCGAAGATGAACAGGGCCCGCAAGACCACCGCGCCGACGATCCCCCAGAAGAGGACCCGATGCTGAAACGCCGCGGGAACACGGAAGTAGGCGAAGATCAGGACGAAGACGAAGATGTTGTCGACGCTGAGCGAGAGCTCGATCAGGTAGCCGGTGAAGAACTCCAGGCCCTTCTCGCTGCCCATCGAGAACAGGATCCAGAGATTGAACAGCAGCGCGACCGACACCCACACGCTGCTCCAGAGGGCCGCCTCTCGGGTCCGCACGGCGTGCGGCTTGCGGTGGAGGACGGCGAGATCGAGGACCAGAATCCCCGTCGCGACGACCCCGAAGACGATCCAGAACCAGACCTCGGCCACACCTTCCCCTTCTTCGTTCCGACGATTCGACGGAGGGTAGCACGGGGGGTGGGGGGTCGGAAGGAGGATCGACGTGCCGGAGGTGGGACTCGAACCCACACGAGGTCGCCCTCACGGGATTTTGAGTCCCGCGTGTCTGCCAATTCCACCACTCCGGCGGATGGGTCGAACCTCTCGGAGGATACACGATCCCGTCCCCGGCCGATCAAGCGGCTTTTCCGTTGACACATGCGGCGTGCGGTCGATAGCGTTGTTGTCTGGCTCCGGTGCGGGCACCCGAGCCGGACGGGGCCGTAGCTCAGTTGGGAGAGCGCATGACTGGCAGTCATGAGGTCGTGGGTTCGATCCCCATCGGCTCCACATCGCAACGGTGCTGAACGAGGAAGCCCCGCGGTCCCGGCCGGACCGCGGGGCTTCTGCTCGCTCGTCATCGGAGCCGGCTACTCGATCTCCGATCGCTGCGTGACGATCCTCTTCACCAGGCCGTACTCCATCGCCTGTGGCGCGCCCATCCAGAAGTCGCGGTCGGCGTCCTGGGCGACCTTGTCGGCCGGCGTCCCGCTCGCCTCGCTGACGATCTCGTTGTAGCGATCCCGCAAGCGGATGATCTCGTTCGCGGCGATCTCCAGGTCGGAGGCCTGTCCGAAGCTCGCCGAGGACGGCTGGTGCAGGAGGTACCGCGAGTGGGGAAGACTGAAGCGGTTCTTGTCGTCCCCCGCGAGGAAGATCAGGATCGCCGCGCTCGCGCATAGACCGGCCACCAGCGTGTGGACCGGGCAACGGACGAACCGGAGCATGTCATAGATCCCGAAGCCGGAGTCCGCCTCGCCGCCGGGCGAATTGATGATCACCGTGATCGGCTTCTTCGGGTCGTCCGCCTCCAGGAGCAACAGGCTCTGGTAGACCCGGCGCGCGAGCTCCGCGCTGACGTCCTCCGAGATCAGGATCGTCCGGGTCTTCAAGAAGCGCTCGAGCATCTTCGGATCCTCGGGCGGCCGGTTCTCCGGGCGTGCTGCTCCGTCCTCGTCGTCTTCTTCGATCCGAACCTTGCGCGTGGTCTCCTCCACGAAACCCTCCCTGTGCCGTGAGTGGTGTGCGACCCCCTCGTCTTCCCTTTCGGCCGGTCCCGGCGCCGGCTGCAGCTTCGTCAGCCTTGCAGCTCCCGGATGCCGGGCGAGCCGCTGAGGTCGACCAGGGCGATCCCCGCGAGCTCCGCGTATCGGAAGATCCGCTCGTCGCGGTAGAACTCCCCATAGTAGATCGTCCGGATCCCCGCGTTGGCGATCATCTTGAAGCAGCTCCAGCAGGGGCTCGCCGTCGAGTAGATCTCGGCCCGGTCGATCCGGACCCCGTTCTTCGCCGCCTGGAGGATGGCGTTGGCCTCCGCGTGGACCGTCGCGACGC
>WJJW01000029.1 GCA_014729455.1 Candidatus Eiseniibacteriota bacterium | reverse complement strand
GATGCCGGGGGATCCAGTACGGAATCGAGAGCGCGTCGAGCCGGACCCAGGACCTGCTCGGAAAGCACGGCGGAGGAGGGCGGATCGAGCGGACCCTCGAAGCGACGCACCGGGCGGGGATCGCGCCGATCTGCACGTTCATTCTCGGGCTCCCCTGGGAGGACGCGGAGGCGGTCCGCGCGACGATCGCACTGGGGCTGTCGATCCAGCAACGCTTCCTCGCGCGGATCGGATTCGGCGTTCTCGTCTGCTTCCCCGGGACGCGGTTCTGGCGGCACGGGAGCGCGCTCGGACTCCGGCGACGGACCGGGGACTTCGATCAGTACACGATGCACGTCCCGACCTGCTCCACCCGGCACCTCGACCGCGACGCGCTCCGCGCGCTCCAGTTCGAAGCGGTCCTGCGCCAGATCCGGGAGACCCCGCGCGCGCTGGTCGAGCTGAGCCCGCAGGCCCCCTCCTGGGTCGAGCGGCTGGCCCCCGCGGATCCCGCGATCCCCGATCCCGGAGGAGATGCGACGATCCGCCCGTCTGTGCGAAGATCGGGGGTCGTCGACCCGGCAGAAAAGGAGAGGCTGGATGAAGAAGAAGACCGGCGGGCCGTCCCCCGAGGCGATCCGTAAGCGCAACCGGGAGCGCGACCGCCAGACGGTCGGGCTGATCGAGAAGACCGCCGGCGACGTGCACCGGAAGATCGGCAGGCGCGCCAAGCCGGAGATGAAGCTGCCGATCCGTTCCCTGGGCAACGTCTCCTACTCCGAGAAGACGGGGTACCTCGAGATCGGCCGGCAGCGGAAGATCCGGACGCTGACCGTCAACACGGTCAAGACCTTCGCCCAGACCTTGCGGATGATGGCGCTCTCGAAGGACCTGATCGAGACGAACGACTTCGCCACGAAGCGGGACGCCTACTACCAGTCGAAGAACTGGGGCGACGCGATGTTCACCGACCAGACCGAGTCGGACACGGTGATGGACGACATCGAGGCGCTCTTCTCCCAGGACCGGGTCAACCGCGAGCAGCTCCGGTTCATTCCCGACGAGCACGGCGGGGCCGTCGCCGGCGAGCTGATCGTCCTGGATCCCGACCTGGAGACCGGCGTGGTCGAGCGGATCGACTGCACCCGGTTCGGCAGCGGCGCCTATTCGATCCCCTCGTCGGTCGAGCATCTCGGATTCGAGACGAAGGCGAAGTTCGTCCTGGCGATCGAGACCGGCGGTATGTTCCAGCGGTTGCAGAGCCACAAGTTCTGGAAGAGCGCCGGCTGCATCCTGGTCTCGATGGGCGGGGTCCCGACGCGGGCGACCCGGCGGTTCATCCGCCGCCTGTCCGACGAGCGGAAGATCCCGGTCTACGCGTTCGTCGACTGCGACCCCTACGGAATCTCCAACATCTACCGGACGCTGAAGGTCGGTTCGGGGAACGCGGCGCACATCAACCAGTTCTTCTGCGTTCCGCAGGCGCGGTTCCTCGGGGTCACGCCGCAGGACATCGTCGACTACGAGCTCCCGACGCACCCACTGAAGGAGGTGGACGTCAAGAGGGCGCGGGATGCGATCAAGAACGATCCCTTCTTCCAGAGGCATCGTCCCTGGACGAAGGCGATGGAGAAGCTCCTGAAGATGGGAGTCCGCGCGGAGCAGCAGGCGCTGGCGAAGTGGGGGCTCAACTACGTGATCGAGGAGTACCTCCCTGCGAAGCTTGCACACACCGATCAATTCCTCCCCTGAGCCCGGCCGGGGGGGTCGGCTCCGGGCCGTTCTCGAAGGGGGGATCCGCTCCGCCCTGCGGTGGGTCGGCCGGGTGGTGGCCGAGGTCTGGTCGAGCTGGCACCGGCATCGCTGCAACCAGCTCGGGGCGGCGATCGCCTACTACGGCATCTTCTCGATGGCGCCGCTGCTGCTGCTGCTCGCCTCGGTCTTCGGCTACATCCTCGCCGGCTGGGAGGGAGCCGCCTCCTTCAAGGAGTCGATCGACGGGCTGATCTCCGAGGGGGTCTCCCCCGAGGTCGCGCGCGTGGCGGTCAGCGCGCTGAACGCCACCGAGGCGGCGCGCGGGGAGCTGGGGCTGATCGCGGTCGCGTTCCTGGTCTTCGCGGCGATGGGGGCGTTCGTGCAGCTCGAGATGGCCGTCCAGGTCGTCTGGGACGTGCACCTGGCGGACAAGCCGGTCTCGCTGCGGCGGCAGGTCCTGAATTTCCTGAGGACCCGGCTCGCCTCGTTCCTGCTGATGGGAGGGGTCGCGATCCTGATCTTCCTCAGCCTGGTGACGAGCGTGTTCCTGGATCTCGTGCGGCAGGAGACGCTGGCCGGACTCGACGTCAACGGCCGGTTCACCGAGCTGATGCTGGGGCTGTTCGCGACCGGCTGGATCGTCACGATCCTCTACCGCTGGCTTCCGAGCAAGCCGGTGCCGTGGCGCGCGGCGCTGATCGGCGGCTGGCTGACCGCGATCCTCTGGGAGCTGGCCCGCCAGGCGCTCTCCTCCTACCTGACGCGCAAGGATTACGCGAACGCCTACCCGGTGCTCGGTTCCGCGCTCGCCCTGCTCCTCTGGGTCTACGTGGCGGCCCTGGTGTTCCTCCTGGGCGCCGAGGTGGCATCGGCGATCACGCGCCTGCTGATCCGCGCGCGCGCCGAGCGGGAACGCAAGGCGGCCTCGGCTCAGCGATAGAGCGTGCGGATCCGTCCCCAGGAGAGCTTCTCGACCGCGGTCGCGCCGAGGTTCAGGTCGAGGCAGTCGATCCGCGTGCGCAACGGCCAGACCGTCTCCGTGAGTCGGAGCACGACCACGTAGTCACCCGCTTCGAGGCAGTGGATTCCGGACGACTGGACCCAGTCGTACGAGGCGTCGCGTCACCCGACCCCGGCGCCCGGGGCGGTATGGAGCGTGTCGGTCTCGAGGATCTCGTAGACGCTCCGTCCATACTGGATCTCGAAGTCGAACTCCAGGTCCGTGGTTCGGGCGCTCCGCAGCGAGTCCGTGAAGCAGACGGTGTCGTCGAAGGTGACGTTCCAGGCGATCCACTCCCCGGCGTAGTCGACGCCGTCGACGCCGTAGCCGCCCGAAGCGCTCTGGCAGCCGTGCGCCTCGAACGGCTGCCCGGCGATGTTGCCGGTGATCCCGTTGATGAAGACGTCCTCCGCCTCGAGGCGGACGGTCTCCGCGTGCCCGGTGCAGGGAAGAGCGGCGACCAGCAGGAGCGCGGCCACCGCTGAGACTGGCTTTCTCATGGCAGACCTCCGCTGACAGAGGATACCACCGCCCGCCGGACGCATCCAGGCCGGACCGGGGCGGCCTCGATCCGCCGTCCTCCACGTTCTTGGCCCGCATCGGCGCGCCGCGTACACTGCGCATGCGCAGCCGCGGAGAAGCGAAACGATGAGCCGAGCCGCCGATCGACGTGGAGGAGGAGGGAGGGTCCGGGAACGGTCCGGGCTGGACCGATCCGTCTGGGCCTTGCTGGGTCTCGGGCTCCTGATCCGCGCGGTGCTGCTGCCGACCGCGGGCTACGGTCCCGACGTCGCGTTCTGGAAGAGCCTGCTGACCTACACCCACGTCTTCGGCGTCCAGGACGTCTACGCGATGGAGACCCCGCTCCAGCCGTACCCTCCGCTGTTCGTCTACCTCCTCTGGGGACTGGGACACCTCTACACGCTGTTCTTCTCGCCCGACGACGGATCGTTGCTGACCGTCTTCGTGAAGGCCCCGGCGGTCGCCGGCGACCTTCTCGCCGCCCTCCTGCTCGCGCGGTTCGCCCTGCGCCGCGCCGGGGCGGAGACGCTCGCGCCGCTGAAAGCCGCGGGTTTGCTGGTGCTGCACCCCGTTCTGATCTGGATCTCCGCCCACTGGGGACAGGTCGACGTCCTGCACGCGGCGATCGCCGCCGGGGCGTGGGGAGCGGCGCTGTCCGGAACGCCGGTGCTCGCCGGGATCCTGCTCGCGCTCGGCGTTCTGATGAAGCCGCAGGGGCTGATCGTTCTTCCGGCGGCAGTCGCGCTCTTGCTGGCGCGGTCGGGATCCCGGGGGCTGCTGCGGGCCGTCGCCGCGGGTACGGCGATCTTCGCGTTGCTTCTGGTCCCGTTCCTCGTTGCCGGGCACGCGCGCGCGCTCGTAGATCTCTACGCGGGCGCGGCGGCCCGGTATCCGTACCTGTCCGTCTACGCCTTCAACCCGTGGTGGATCGTCTCGCTGCTGGCCGGCGGGGGAAGGGACGCGGCGCTGATCCCCGACGACGGCGGCATCGGCGCGCTGGCGACGCCGCGGTTCCTCGGCGCCGTCCTGTTCCTCGCCGCGACGGTCTGGATTGCCGCCCGGCTGGCGCTGCGCGCGGGGGCCGGGACGTTCACCGACGCGCGCGGCTGGAGGCTCTTGACCCTGCAGTGGTTCGCCTTCTTCCTCCTGCCGACGCACGTGCACGAGCGCTATCTCGTTCCCGCGCTGCTGAGCCTCGCGCCGGCGGTGATCCTCGAGCCGCGGTGGGTGAAGCCGTACCTGCTCCTCTCGCTCTGCATCCTCCTGAACGTCATCTACGTGTTCCCGGGCGCGCCCTGGTTGCTCTGGGCGGCGCGGATCCTGTCGGGGGAGGGGGTGCTGGTCGCGCTCGTGCTGAGCGGGCTCGCACTGCTGCTCGTGCGGGCGGAGATCCGGGAGGGCGCGGGCGATGGCTGACCGGCGCCCGCCGGCCGTTCCGCTCGCCGTCGCGATCCTCCTGCTCGCCTGCCTGCTCCGCTTCCCGGGGCTCGACCGCTGGCCCGCGCCGATCCACCAGGACGAAGCGAGCAACGGGGTCGACGCCTGGAGCCTCGCGACGACGGGAGCCGATCGAGCGGGGCGGGTGTGGCCGGTCTTCCTGCAGGGGTTCGGGGACGGCGACAACCGGACCTCGTTGTACGCCCTGCTCATGATCCCGTTCGTCGCCGGGCTCGGACCGGGGACTGCGGCGACGCGCCTGCCCGCGGCGGCGGTCGGGGCGGCGACGGTGCTGGCGCTGTTCCTGTTCCTCCGCAGGATCCGCGGAACCGGGACCGCCGCCTGGGGCGCGGCGCTGCTCGCCGTCAATCCGTGGCACGTCGCCCTGTCCCGGTTCGGACACGAAGCGAGCCTCACCCCGGCGTTTCTCGTGACGGCCCTCTGGCTCCTCGCGCCCGATCGAGAGGAGCGCCCCGCTTCGCGGGCGCGGTGGGCGGGCGCGGGGATCGTTCTCGCGCTGGGGTTGTACTCGTATCCTTCCGCGCGGATGTTCCTCCCGGCCGTCCTCGCGGCGGCGATCCTGCTCCGCGCGGTTCCCGCGGGAGGATCGAGACGGGGGATCCTCGCCGCGGCGCTCGTCGCCGGCGCCCTTCCCCTGGTC
>WJJW01000218.1 GCA_014729455.1 Candidatus Eiseniibacteriota bacterium | reverse complement strand
CTGCTGATGATCCCTCTGAAGATGCTGATGGTCGGTCTCGCCTGGCAGCTCGGCGTGATCATCGTCGTGATGGCGGCCATGCTGCTCATCGCGTACGTCTTCATGCACAAGATCCGCCTTCCGGTCACCTGGCCGTGGGTGCTGGCGTACGCGGCCGGGATCACGGCGATCAGCGAGGTGATCTACAAGTACTCCAAGGTGATCGACGAATCGGTCCCGATCCACATCGAGGTGCTTCTCCCCGCCTTCGTGATGGGATGCGTGCTCGCCTACCCGAAGAAGAAGGGCGCTCCGGGAACGGAGGGGGATGCGCACGACGGACACGCCGTGGTGGAGACACCCACCGAGCGCCGCGTGGCGACGGGGATCGCCGCGGTCTTCATGGTTCTGGTCGGACTGTCCCTGCCGACGATTCTCGGGGGCGAGGCCTCCGGTCCCGGCGGAACGATGGTGGAAGCGGTCGAGCCGTCGATGCGCGCCGGGGGGGACCCGATTGCCGAGGCGACGGCGGCGCGGATCGGCGCCGAGCAGGGGATCGGTCGCGTCACGGCGTCCCAACCGCCGATGGGATGGGGTCTCATCGCCTTGCATGTGTTGCTCATCACGATCCTGTCGAACCTTGGAAAGATGTTCCCGGCCTTCTGCTACCGGAAGGAGGCGCATTGGCGGGAGCGTCTGGCCGTGGCGATCGGGATGTGGCCGCGCGGCGAGGTCGGCGCCGGCGTGCTGGTGATCTCCCTCAGCTACGGGATCGGAGGGCCGATCGTCACCGTCGCGATGCTGAGTCTCGCCCTCAACCTGCTTCTCACGGGGCTCTTCATCTACATGGTGAAGCGGCTGACGTCCGTGCTCCCGGCCTATCGGGTGGAAGAGAGGCGGCCGAGCACGTCCTGACCCTGCGAAATGGATCGTGCGCGCGGGTGTATGCGGCCGACATCACGACGAAGGTGATCAGCGGCGAGACGGTCAACCCGCCGATCACGACCTCCCCATCCCCCGGACGGATCTCGATCGTCAGGTGCTGGACCTGGTCCATCGGCGCCGCCTCGCGGACCATCTTCTCCAGCTCATGGAGCTGCTCGTTGACGACCGCGATGTTCGTTCCTTGCGCCATCCCCAACTCCACGTCGATCTCGTCGGCGTCGGTCTGCGGGGCGAGCTCGACGGGGAGGAGTGGCCACAGGAGGATCGTGACCATCAGGAGCAGCCCGGCGGCGCCTTCCGCCGGACTCGTTCCAGACCGTGAGAAACCGGCTCGAGAGCATCGGCACCAACGTGAGCGCCACGAGGGGGGAGCAGGGCAGCGCGAAGACCACCACCAGCGCCAGCCCGCCGAAGCTCATCTGGTTCAGCGTCAGCATGCTCAGGTAGAGCGGACCGAACGTCGCGATCAGGGAGATCGGGATCGAGAGGGCGATGATGAACGTCGTCGAGCCGTTGCGCAGAAAAGGTACAGGATGGAGATTGCGAGCGGACCGCCCCACACCGCGGCGTGCTGCACGTTGCCGATCGAGCGGGCCGCGTCACCCGCGTTCCCGAAGGGCAGCGGATCGATCTGGAGGGTCGCGCGTCCGGCCGGGACTGAACGGTCCGGATCGGTCCCCGTTTCCCCTTCAGTCCTCTCCGACCGGCTCGAGGATCCGCAGGCGGGAGGCGGGGACCGCAGGCGTCAGATAAAGTCCCTGCGCGGCGAGATAGAAGAGATGTCCGTCTCGCACCATCGTCGCCGCGTCGACGACGAGGATCACGGGGGTCGGGTCCCGCCGCAGGCCGACCTCGCGCGCCGTCTCGGTCTCCACGCTCAGGTGAACGAAGCGCCTGCCCCGGGGGTGGAGACCGGTCGCGAGGATCCGACCGAGGAAGCGCCGCGCGGTCCCATGGTAGAGCAGAGCGGGCGGCATGGCTCTGGGGTACGTGGGATGGAGCGGCACCGAGTGGCCGTACGCCGCCCGGATCCGCGGCGGTCCGCCCGCCGTCGCGATCTCGTAGCGTCCCTTCGCGTCGAGATCGACGATCCGGCGGATGATCGCCTCGTTCACGGGCCCCTTGCGCCAAGATCGGCGGAGCGCCTCGACGAGCCGCTCGACCGACACCCAACCCTCTTCGTCGAGCGTGATACCGGCCGACTCCGGCCTGTGGCGCAGGACCATGGCCAGGAAGCGGCTGAGGCGCTCCAGGTCTCGTGAGGGCGGAGCATTCATCGGGGTCCTCCTCCAAATCGGATGGGTTCCAGGGTACCATCCAGCGTTGGCACGGACAGGATTCCCGCCGGCCCGCCGTCGTCTGCTGGCGTTCCGGGCGGGGAGGGAAGGAGCGAGCCATGGGACGGCATCCCGACGAAGAGAGGATCCAGATGGCGGTCCGCGCGCGGTACCGGCGGGTCGCCCGCTCCGCGGAGGGGGAGTTCGCCTACCCGACCGGGGCGGCCGGCGCCGAGGCGCTGGGATACGATCCGGTGCGTCTCGCGGAGGCGCCGCCGGAGCTGCTTCGGTCGTTCTGCGGGGTCGGCAATCCGTTCGCGCTGGGCCCGCTCGCCCCCGGAGAGGTGATCCTCGACGTCGGCTGCGGGACCGGTCTCGACCTCTTCCTCGCGAGCCGGGAGGTCGGCGGCGCGGGGCGCGCGTGCGGGGTCGACCTGACCCCGGAGATGGCGGACGCCGCCGCGGCGAACCTGGCCCGGTCCGCGGTCGAGAACGTGGAGGTGCGGGTGGCCCGCGCGGAGGAGCTTCCGTACGAGGCGGAGGCCTTCGATGTGGTCCTCTCCAACGGGGTCCTGAACCTGTCGCCGGGTAAGGAAGGCGCATTCGGCGAGATCTTCCGTGTCCTTCGGCCCGGCGGGCGACTCCAGTTCGCCGACGTCGTCCTGGACGGGGACCTCCCCGCCGAGGTCGCCGGCAGCCTGAAGGCCTGGTCCGACTGAATCGGCGGCGCGATCCCCGTCGGGGATCTGATCGCGATCTTGACGGCCGCGGGATTCGAGGCGGCCGAGCACGTCGCCGACACGGGGGTGAAGACGTCGCGGCACACGAAAGGGGTGCTGATCCGGGCGCGCAAGCCCGCGTAAGAGGAACCGGGAGGAGGCGGCGGATGCGAGGAGAAGGCCGGATCGTCCACGTGAACATCCCGTCAAGGGATCTCGAGGAGTCCCGGCAGTTCTATGGTGCTCTGTTCGGATGGGAGTTCACCCCGAATGCCGAGCACTACGTCCTGTTCTCCGACCGCGGGGGGATCGGCGGTGGGCTGACCACCCGAGCCTCACCGACGAAGGAAGGGGTGCTGCTCTTCATCGCCGTCGCCGACATTCCGGAGACGCTGGAGCGGGTGAGACGGGCGGGCGGGTCGGTCGAGCTGGAGAAGACGCCGGTCGGTGGACCCGGATTCTACGCCGTGTTCATCGATCCCCATGGTAACCGGATCGGAATCTACAGCGACGCGTGATCGCCGAGGGGTTTCGATGGAGGCCGAGGCCGCGGAGGAAGGAGAGAATGGCGGAGCTGAAGACGAAGCGGAATCGCAAGAGCGTGCGCAAGTTCCTGGATCAGGTGGAGCCGGAGAGGCGGCGCGAGGACGCGCGCGCGGTCGCGGAGATGATGGAGG
>WJJW01000217.1 GCA_014729455.1 Candidatus Eiseniibacteriota bacterium | reverse complement strand
GTCATCAGGATCGGCCGCAGTCGGATGTGTCCCGCCCGCAGCACCGCATCACGCTTGCCGAACCCCTCGCGCCGGAGCTGGTTGACCTTGTCGATCAGCACGATCGCGTTGTTCACGACGATCCCGACCAGCATCACCGTTCCGATCAGGACGATCACGCTGATCTCGGTGCCGGTCGCGAGCAGCCCCGCGACGACCCCGACCAGCGCCAGCGGGATCGAGAACAGCACGATGAACGGATGGATCAGCGACTCGAAAGTCGCCGCCATCACCAGGTAGACGAGAAAGATCGCCAGCGTGAGCGCGAAGCGCAGGCTCGCGAAGGAGACCTGCATCTCGCGGTTCTGCCCGCCCAGCTCGACGGTCACTCCGGACGGCGGCGGCGAGGCGGCGAGGCTCTCCTCGATCTCCTCGATCACCGGTCCGAGGCTGCGTCCCTGCACGTTGCCGCTCAGGATCGCCGCGCGCTGCTGCTGGATCCGGTGGATCTCGGCCGGCCCGCGGTCGACCCGGATGTCGGCGAGCGTCAGCAGCCGCACCGGCGTCTGCTCCGGGCCGCTGACGACGAGGTTCTTCACGTCGTCGAGCGTGGCGCGGTCGATCTCGCGGTTGCGGATCCGGATGTCGATCTGGCGGTCCTCCTCGCGGAACCGCGTCGGGACCGCTCCCTGGATCCGATCGCGCAGCGTCTCCGAGAGGGCCCGCATGTCGAGCCCCAGCGCGGCGAGCCGGTCGCGGTCGAAGAGGATCTGGATCTCCGGGCTGCCCTCCTCGAGCGAGGAACGCACGTCCACCAGACCGGGAATCGTCCGCAGCGACCGTTCGAAGTCGATCGAAGCGTCGCGCAACAGCTCCAGGCTCTCTCCGTAGAGGATCACCTCCACCGGCGTCTTCAAGCTGAAGTAGGTCGGCTTGCCGAGCTTCGCCTCGAGATCGGGGATCGTCTCGAAGCGTCGCCGCAGCCGCTCGGCGGTCGCGGTCTCGCCTTCCTCGTCGCCGCGGTCCTCCATGACGACGTTGAGCTGGCCGAGATGCTCCCCCTTCGTGTTGAGCGAGAGCCCTCCGGCGACCAGCCGGCTGCCGACGGTGGAGTAGGAGTAGGCGACTCCGGGCTCCTCGGCGACGATCTCCTCCATCGTCTCGATCCGCCGGTCGGTCGCCTCCAGCGGCGTTCCCTCCGGCATCGTCACCTCGAAGAAGAACTCCCCTTCGCTGATCGACGGGATCAGCTCGGTTCCGAGCCGAGGAACGGCCCACAGCGCCGCGGCGAAGAGGATCGCGGCCACCCCGATCGTCCGCGCCCGGTGCGCCAGCGCCCCGCGGACGAAGCGGTCGTAGGCGCGCGAGAACCAGCCGAGCGTCATCGGAATCGTCTCCGTGTCCGCGGGCTCCCGCTCCGGTCCGGTCGGTTCCCCGCGACGCTGGCGGCCGATCGCGCTCAGCATCGGGATCAGCGTGATCGCCACGAGCAGCGAGGCGAGCAGGCTCAACGTCACCGTGATCGCCATGTCGCCGAAGAGCTGTCCGGCGATCCCCTCGACGAAGACGATCGGCAGGAAGACGGCCACGGTCGTCAACGTCGAAGCGGCCACCGCGCCGCCGACCTCGGCGGTGCCGTCGATCGCCGCGCGTCCGAGGGGCAGTCCCTCCAGCCGCTTCCTGTGGATCGACTCCAGTACGACGATCGAGTTGTCGACGAGCATCCCGACCCCCAGGGTCAAGCCGCCCAGCGACATGATATTCAGCGACACGTCGAGGCGGTACATCGCCACGAACGTCGCGACCACCGAGAGCGGGATCGAGGTGGCGATGATGAGCGTGCTCCGCCCGTGGCGGAGGAAGGCGAACAGGATCAGGATCGCCAGGATCCCACCGATCAGCGCCGCGCCGCGCACCTCGTTCACCGCCCGTTCGATGAAGCGCGACTGGTCGAACAGGAGCGTCAGCGTCATGCCGGGCGGGAGCTTCGCACGCAGTTCCTCGATCCGCCCTCGCACCGCGCGCGCCGTCGTGACCGTGTTGGCGTCCCCCTCCTTGTAGACCGAGATCTCCACGCTCTCGTGGCCGTCGACCCGGGTGATCTCCTCGCGCTCCTTGGTCCCGCGCCGGACGTCCGCCACGTCGCCGAGACGGACGATGCCGTTCTCGTCGCTGCGCAGGACCAGCCGCGCGATCTCCTCGACCGAGTCGTACTCGTTGACGGTCCGGATCAGGTACTGGCTCTCGACGTCCTGGAGCGACCCGCCGGGG
The DNA here is from genome assembly GCA_014729455.1 of Candidatus Eiseniibacteriota bacterium. Taxonomy (GTDB): domain Bacteria; phylum Eisenbacteria; class RBG-16-71-46; order CAIMUX01; family VGJL01; genus WJJW01. The sequence continues at coordinate 1,555 of WJJW01000217.1, read as the reverse complement.
AGGTTGACGTTCGAGACGCCGACGATCTGCTGGACCTGGTCGAGCGGGATCGCCAGGGCGGCGAGCCGCTCCTGGTCGACGTCGATCTGGATCTCCTCCTCGAATCCACCCTTCACCCGCGCCGCGGCGACGCCGGGAACCGTCTCCAGCTCCTGCTTCAGCTTCCGGTCGGCGACCAGCCGGGACTCGGTCAGGCCGGCCCCTCCGCCGAGCGCGAGCCGCAGGATCGGATCCAGCGAGGGATCGAACCGCAGAACGATCGGATCCTCCGCCTCCTCGGGAAGGATCAGCCGGTCGAGCTTCTCGCGGACGTCCATGGACAGCATGTCCATGTCCGATCCCCAGTCGAACTCGAGGGTCACCTCGGAGATCCCCGAGCGAGAGACGGAATGGATCGAGCGCAGACCCCGCAGGACCCCGACCGTCTCCTCGATCGGCCGTGTGACGAGGTTCTCGACCTCGGCCGGTGCGGTGTCGGGAAACTCGGTCTGCACGGTGAGCGACGGGTAGGAGATGTCCGGCAGCAGATCGAGCGGAAGTCGATTGTATCCGACGATCCCGAACGCCGCGATCGCCAGCGCGGTCATCATCACCGCGACCCGGCGCCGGACGGCGAGGGCGACGAGCGAACGCATCAGGACTCCGCCGCTCCCGCGTCCTCCTCCGCGTCGAGGGTCATCTTCTCGAGGATCTTCAGCGGCTGGCCGTCCTCGAGGGATCGCTGCCCCTGGACGACGATCAGCTCGCCGCTCTGCAGGCCGTTGACGATCTCGGTGGCCGCCTCGCTCTGGTATCCGATCTCGACGGCCCGCCGGGTGGCGACGCTGTCGACCGCCACGTAGACGACCCGCTCCCCCTTGTCGGTCAGGACCGCCGTCTTCGGGACCAGCACCGCCTCGGAGTGCCGATCGGTGACGACCCGGACCTCGGCGAAGTCGCCGGGCCGGGTCGCCGGCGGGTACTCGCGGACCTCGACGGTGATCTTGATCGTTCCGCTGGTCGGATCGATGACCGGGCTGATCAGGGTGATCCGGCCGGTGAGGGCGTCCTCGCTGGAATCGAGCGTGAGCTCGACCGGCTGGTCGACCTGGATGTTCCGGAACTCCTTCGCCGGGACGTGGACCCGAGCCAGCAGGCGGCTGAGGTCGGCGACCGTGTAGAGGGAGGTTCCCTCGCTGACCGTTTGACCGGGATCGACGTGGCGCTGGACGACCCTCCCGGCGAACGGGCTCTTCACCTTGGTGTAGGAAAGCTCCAGGGCGGCCAGCTCGCGGGCCGCCTCCGCGGCGAGAAGGTCGTTCTTCACCGCCTCGAACTCCTCGGCGGAGACGAGGTTCTGCTCGAACATCTTCTGGGAGCGGGAGAACCGGCTCTGCTGGCGGATCCGCTCCGCCTCGGCCTCCTTCAGCCGGGCCTGGTACTCGTCGTCCTGGATCCGGAGCAGCTCCTGGTCCTTCGCGACCCGGTCCCCTTCCTCGGCCTTCAGCTCGAGCACGATCCCGGAGACCCGCGCGAGCACGTCCGCCTGCTTGTTCGGCTCCAGGGTCGCGGTGGT
>WJJW01000216.1 GCA_014729455.1 Candidatus Eiseniibacteriota bacterium | reverse complement strand
GCGGGCGGCGTCGGGGTCGCCGCCGATGAGATCGCCTTCGAGGTGGCCGACCTCGGGCCGTTCCTCGTCACCTATCCGAACACGGCCGTCACCTGGCAGGGCGGAGCGGAGGAGACGGTCCTCTGGGACGTCGCGGGGACGGACGGAATCCCGGTGAACTGCGAAAGCGTCGACATCCTCCTCTCGACGGACGGCGGGGTGACCTTCCCGACGGTCCTGCTGGCCGGTACGCCGAACGACGGGTCGGAGGCCATCAGCGTTCCGTACGTCGCCACGGCCTCGGCACGGATCAAGGTGGCGGCCGCCGACAACATCTTCTTCGATCTCTCCAACGAAGACTTCGTCATCGAGAACACGGTCGACGTGGCGGAGGCGGCGGTGTCCCGTTCGGGGATCGCTCTCTACGCGAATCAGCCGAATCCGTTCAACCCGATCACGACGATCCGCTTCGCGGTCCCGCGGAGCGGGGCCGTCGCGCTGCGGATCTTCGATACCGCGGGACGGCTGATCCGCACTCTCGTCGCCGAGGATCTGGAGGCCGGGACGCACGCGGTCACCTGGGACGGAACCGACGACCGCGGCCGAGCCGTCGGATCGGGCGTCTACCTCTACGAGCTGCGCGCCCGGGAGGAGACGCTCTCCGGCCGGATGGCGCTCTTGAAGTGACCCGGACCGTCGGCCGCTCGAACCGCCCGATCGAGCCGTTCCTCGAGCTGCTCGATCGGGCGGAGTTCGAGAACGCCGTCACCATGGCTCTCCCGGGGAGGATGACATGAGAACCGCGCTTCTCGCTCTCTCGACGATCGGGATCTCGCTCTTCTTCGCGCCCGTACCCCGTTGCGCCGCGTCGGGGTGGACGGAGCTGGACTCCGGAACGGCCGCCCGCCTGCACGCCGTCCACTTCACCGCGATCGACCGGGGAGTCGCCGTCGGCGCGGCGGGGGTCGGGCTGCGGACCACCGACGCCGGCGCGACCTGGGAGTCCCTGGAGATGGCCACCGGCGTGGATCTCCACGACGTCCACTTCGTCGAGACGGTCGGAGTCGCCGTCGGCGACGGCGGAACGATCGTCCGGACCACCGATTCCGGTACGACCTGGACCGTGGTATCCAGCGGCGTCACCGACGGCCTCCGGTCGGTCTCGCTGTCTGGGAGCAACGGGGTCTGCGGTGGACAGTCCCAGACGATCCTCACCACGACCGACGCCGGTGCCTCGTGGGAGATCGCGCAGTCCGGGTTTTTCGGCGGTGGTTTCTTCGGCGCCGTGATGCTCGGACCGGACCACGCATTCGTCGGAGGGCAGAACTCGATCTTCCAGCCTTTGGCGGGCCGCTCCACCGACGGGGGGGCGAGCTGGAGCTTCACCCCGTTCTACCTCCAGGGAAACGAGGGCTCCCTCGCGCGGATCGACTTCACCGACGCGAACACCGGCTACGCGGCCGCCGCGGTCTGGGACGGCAGCGGAGCGATCTCCCGGACCGCCGATGGCGGGGAGACGTGGACCAGCCGGCTCTTTCCGGAGCGACTGCACGGCATCTCCTTCCCGATCAGCGACGCCGGCCTGGTCGGATACTGCGTCGGATCCGCGGGGACGATCCTCAAGACCGTCGATGCGGGATCGAGCTGGACCGCACAGGAAAGCGGAACGGCCGTGACACTCCGGGACGTCCACTTCGTCGATTTCGACAACGGCTACGCGGTCGGCGACGGCGGAGCGATCCTCAAGACGACGAGCGGCGGAGAGCCCCCGTCCGGGATCGTCGAGGAGATCCCATCAGAGCGCGCGGAACCGGGCGCAGCCCCGGCGTTCCGGCCGAATCCGTTCCGGACCGCGACGACACTCCACTTCACCCTGTCCGAAGGTGGAAACGTGGAGATCGCGCTCCTCGACGTGACGGGTCGCAGGGTCCGGACACTGTTCGACGGCCGCCTCGCTTCCGGCTCCCACTCCGTCGCGTGGGACGGACGCGACGACTCGGGGAGCCGATTGAAGGCGGGAGTGTACGCCTATCGGGTGGCGCTTCCGGGGAACCGACACGGCGGCACCGTGATCCTCTCGAAATAGAGACCCGAGACAGAAAGGAGCGCACGTGAGCGGAATCCGCGCATTGCTGTCGAACCGGCCCATCCACCGGGACCTGGGGCTGCTCGTCATCCGGATCGGAATCGGCGCGAGCATGGCCCTCTTCCACGGCTTTTCCAAGATCACCGGCGGGAGCGAGCTCTGGGTGAAGCTCGGCGGGCAGATGGAGCGATTCGGAATCACCTTCGCGCCCACCTTCTGGGGGTTCATGGCTGCGTTCGCCGAGTTCGGCGGGTCGCTCCTGCTGGTCCTGGGCCTGTTCTTCCGACCGGCCGCGGGGCTCCTGGCGATCACGATGCTCGTGGCGATGTCCCGGCATCTCAGCCTGCCCGAGGGCGAGCCGGGCGCCGGCTGGAAAGGCGCTTCCCACGCCCTCGAGCTGCTCGTCGTCTACGTCGGTCTCCTGCTCACCGGTTCGGGCCGCATCGCCCTCGATTCCCTCCTCGGCGGGCGCGGGCGGGACGAGCGGCGAAGGTAGGCCGCCGACGTTTCACCGCCGCAGGAGGATCCGGATCACATCCGCGCCGGACGGCCGCAGCAGGCGCCCGAAATAGACGCCGCTCGCAAGCCGTTTCCCTGCCGCATCGCTTCCGTCCCAGATCACCTCGTGGGACCCGGCCGTCCGGATCCCCTCGTCCAGCCGGCGGACCGCTCGGCCTTGCAGGTCGTAGACGACCAGCGAGACCGCTCCGCCGGACGGCAGCTCGTAGGCGATCCGCGTGTGATCGGTGAACGGGTTCGGTCCGATGCTCCAGTCCAGGCGGACCACTTCCTCCTCCCTGACCGAAGCGGGATCGAGACGGCGAAGCACGGTCTTGTTGTGCCCGCATGCCCACAGTCTTCCGCCCGCCTGCAGCTCGAGGTCGTAGACGTGATTCATGATCCAGGGGCTTTCCCACTCCTCGGTCCACGTCGATCCCCCGTCCGTGGTGCGGAAGAGGAACCCCCGGCCGTCGTGCCCGTACTGCGATCCGAACTCCTGCCCGACCGAGACCCATCCGTTCAGGGCGTCGATCATCAGGATCTCGTAGGCGTAGAAGAGATTCGTCGTTCCCGCGACCTGCCAGGTCGCCCCGCCGTTCGTGGTTCGCTGAATCCGCCCGCCATAGCCGAGCGCCCACCCGGCGTCGCGGTCCAGGAAGAAGAACGAAACGATGTGATCGCTCGTTGCCGGGGACTGTGCCGTCCAGGTCGCGCCCCCGTCGGTGGTGCGCCGGATGTACCCCGAACCACCCCCGTAGCCGCCACCTGCCCAGCCGAACTCCTCGTCGACGAAGAAGGCCGCATCGCAGTAGGCACCCGTTCCCAGCGACTGGGCGGTCCAGGTCACGCCCCCGTCGGTGGTGCGTCGCATCGTTCCGTTGGATCCATGGACCCACCCGCGCGTCGGGGAGACGAACTGCATGCCGTCGATCCAGGAGCCGCCGGTGGAATGCCGGCTCCATCCCGCTCCTCCGTCCGTGGTCCGCCAGATCGCGCCCCCGGTTCCCTCCTTCAGCATCCAGCCGTACAGAGGATCGATGAACTGGACGACCGCACCGCCCGGCGCGTCCGCATCGCGCATCCAGCTGTCGCCTCCGTCGGTCGTCCGGTAGCAGTAGCCGTCGGTCCCGACGTTGGTTCCGGTCACCAGCCATCCGTTCTGCGAGTCGGACCAGGCCATCGACGTCCAGTACGGAGCCCGGTAGTCCCAGTCCCACGACGTCCCTTCGTCCGAGCTGTGCAGGATCTGTCCGAATGCGGAGCAGAACCAGAGTTCGGATCCGACGTACTGGATCGCCTTCGTGTACGCGACGCTCGGCGGAATGGACTCGTTCCAGGTATCGCCGCCGTCGTGGGTCACGAAGACCCCGGCGCTCTGGGGCGAGAGGATCTGGACGGAGGCCACCGCGATGTTCTGGGCGTCTCGGGCGTCGATCGCGTCGTTGTAATGGCGGCCGGTGTAGAACTCGATCTTCCAG
>WJJW01000215.1 GCA_014729455.1 Candidatus Eiseniibacteriota bacterium | reverse complement strand
GACGTGCCCGATCTCGACATCGCCACGATCGACTTCGTCGCGCGCGGCGGGGATTCGTATCCGTATCGGGGCGCCCGGCCGGGCAGGAGCCTCGCGGGAACACCGCCCAGGACTCCGGCGAGCTTCCCCGCCGGTCGACCGGTGTCGGCGCGACGCTATCGCTGACGCGAAAGGTCGTCCAGCCCCGGTAGGACGCGAAACACCCGCTTCACGCGGACGGCGAGGGAACGGTCGGATGCTTCCACATCCGACCGTCTCACGTTCCTTCCCGTCTGGTTCGGCGCCGCGTACCGATCGGATCAGCCCGGCTGGTGGTCGGGACGGAGCAGATCGAGGACCGTCTTGACCGGATGGAACACGTCGAGCGGGACCTCGACGAAGAGGGTATTCCAGTGCGCCATCGCGCCGTTCCAGAGACCCGGCCATTCGAGGACCCGGACCTCGGTGCCACCGACCGCTTTGCGGGTGATGATCGTCGTTTCCGGATCGACGAACCGCTTCAACGCGAACGGATCCCCATCCGCCCCGCGGATCCCGAGGGCCATGAACACGGGATTGAAATGCGTCGATCGCCGGAACCGTTCGACCTGATCCTCCGATTCCGAGTCGATCTGCGCCTTCTCCACGATCTGCAGCGAGAGATCTTCCTCGCCGCCCCGCACCCAGTACGGACCGCCTCCTGGCTCACCGGTGTTCGGGACCATCCCGCAGATGCGGATCGGACGATCCAGGAGCGCGACCAGCGCCTCCACGTCCCCGTCCGCGCTCCGATGGAACCGGCCGCGGAGGAGCTCCCGCGCCGGCTCGACCGCTGCATGGTCTCCGTCCCGCAGCCGGTCCAGCAGTGCATGCGTCTCGTCCTGAACGATCGCGAGAAGACCGAGGAGCACCTTCCCCCACCGGTAGGAGACCTCCTTGCGCGCATCCGGGACCACGTTGTCGATGTTCTTCGCGAGGATCAGATCCCCTTCGGTCTCCTGGAGGTTCGCCAGGAGCGCTCCGTGCCCGCCCGGGCGGAAGAAGAGCCCTCCGTCCTCGCGGCGGACGAGCGCGCCCCGGTCGTCGAGAGCCACGGTGTCGGTCCACGGCTTCTGCAGGGAGAAGGCCACGTCGTAGCCGGAGGAGTAGACCGCCTCGTACCGATCCCGGCGTTCCTCGAGGAGGAGCCGGAAGCGACTGAGGTGGTCCTCCGAAACCGTGAAGTGGAGCCGGCAGGTTCCGCCCCGGTCCCGGACGAGACGCGTCGCCTCGACGAGGTGCTCCTCGAACGCGGTCCGCGTGCCGTCCGGATAGGAGTGGAACTCGAGGAGCCCCTTCGGCAGGGCGCCGTAGCCCATCGCCTCGGGGTCCAGGAGCGCGTCGAGGATCGGCCGGACCGGACCGGACCGGGTCAGCGCGCGGAGATCCGCGCCCTCGCGCCGGGCGACCGTTCGCTCGAGCGTGTCGAAGAATGCGAACCGCTCGATCCCGTCCAGGAACCGCAACACCGTCTCCGCCTCCGCAGATCCGGCGTGCCGCTCCTCCAGGAGAGTCTCGCGGGAGGCGGCGACCGGACGCACGCGGACGGCCTGCAGCTCCTTGAACATCCGGCTGGCCGCACCCGAGGCGGGCACGAGCTGGAGGCAGCGCCCCTCGTCCGCCGCCGTGCGGTGGCGCTCCAGCGCGCGCTCGATCGTCGTCTCGTCGAGGACCGCGATCCCGTCGCCGGTGGTGCAGGGGCGGTCGATCCGGACGGGCCGAGGAGGGCCCGACAGCAGGGCCACTTGCCGTTCGATCTCCTCGAAGCTGGATCCGCGCTCGCGCAGCTCCTTCAAGTCTCGTTCGGTCAGGTCGACTCGGGACACCGTCTTCCCTCCTCCGCTTCGCGATCGGGCGACGTCTCGCTGCTCCGCGGCGGCCGCGGCACGGCGCCGGCAGGGAGGATCAGGATAGCGACCGCGGCGGCGGCCCGACAAGCGTTCCGGTTCCCGTCCGGGAGGTCACGACTCTTTCAGCGCCTCGACCAGATCCAGCACCGCCTTCTTGCCGTCTCCGAAGAGCATCAGAGTCCGCTCGTCGGCGAAGAGCGGGTTCGGGATCCCCGCGAACCCGGGGCTCAGGCTCCGCTTGATGACCACGACGCTCCGCGCCTTGTCGACGTCCAGGATCGGCATCCCGGCGATCGGAGAGCTCGGGTCGGTGCGCGCCACCGGGTTGACGACGTCGTTGGCCCCGATCACGAGGACGACGTCGGTCTCCTGGAACGTCGGGTTGACCTCGTCCATGTCGCGGAGCTGCTCGTAGGGAACGTTCGCCTCGGCGAGGAGGACGTTCATGTGTCCGGGCATCCGTCCCGCCACCGGATGGATCCCGAACTCCACCTCGACGTCCCGCGCCCCCAGCGCGCTCGCCAGATCCTGGATCGGATGCTGCGCCTGGGCGACCGCCATCCCGTATCCGGGGACGATCACGACCCGGCGCGCCCCCTCGAGGAGCATCGCCACCTCGTCGGCCGAGGTCGACCGGACCTTTCCGCCGTAGACCTCGTCGGCCGGACCGCCGCCGGCACCTCCGCCTCCCCCACCGAACAGGACGTTGGACAGGGACCGGTTCATCGCGCGGCACATGATTCCGGTCAGGATCAGGCCCGATGCGCCGACCAGCGAACCGGCGATGATCAGCACGTTGTTCGACAGGACGAAGCCGGTGGCGGCAGCCGCCAGACCGGAGTAGGAGTTCAGCAACGCCACCACGACCGGCATGTCCGCCCCCCCGACCGGCAGGACCAGGAGCACACCGATCACGGAGGCCGCGGCGATCAGCAGCCAGTAGGAGCTCACCTGCCCCGGATCGAGGACGACGAGGATCCCCAGGGCCACGGCGACGGCGGCGAGCAGGAGATTGACCGCCCGGTGGCCCGGGAAGGTGAGGACCCGTTCCGACACGACCCCCTGGAGCTTCCCGAAGGCGACGAGGCTACCCCAGAACGTGAGCCCGCCGATGAGCCCCGAGGCGGCCGTCGCGATCCGCATCTGCAGGCCCGGGGAGCCCGGGAGGTGGACCGCTTCGACGAGCGCCGCGCCCGCGACGAGGACCGACGCGCCCCCGCCGAAGCCGTTCAGGACCGCGACCATCTGCGGCATCGCCGTCATCTGGATGCGGAGCGCGAGGATCGTCCCCACCGCCGCGCCGGCCACGAACCCGGCGAGGATCATCTGGTAGCTCAGGATCCGGCGATCGAGGAGGGTAGCCACGATCGCCAGGAGCATCCCCAGCGCGCCGAGCAGGTTCCCCCGCACCGCCGTCCGCGGGTGCGTCAGGCCCTTGAGTCCGAACAGGAACAGCAGCGAGGCGGCGAGATAGGCGAGGTTGATCGCGGAGAGGCTCATCGCCTATCGCTCCCTTCGGAACATCCGCAGCATCCGGTGCGTGACGAGGAAACCGCCCACGACGTTCACCGTGGCGAAGACGACGGCGCTGAGACCGAGGATCGTGGTCAGCGTCGTGTGCTGGGTCCCCGCCGAGAGCACCGCACCGATCAAGGTGATTCCGGAGATCGCGTTCGACCCGGACATCAACGGCGTATGCAGCAGAGGGGGCACCTTCGTGATGATCTCGAACCCGACCACCACCGCCAGGACGAAGATCGTCAGCGAGACCACGAACGACTCCATCAGTCGCCTCCTTCCGCCTTCTCCAGCAGATCCGCCACCCGCTCGTTGACGATCCTCCCTTCCCGGAGGATGAGCGTCTCCCGCGTGATCTCGTCCTCGGGTTCGAGCCGGAGCTTCCCCTCCTCGAGGTGGTGGAGCAGGAACGCCTCGACGTTGCGGGCGAACATCTGGCTCGCGTCGGACGGAACCGTCCGCGTGAGGTGCGAGGCGCCAATGATCCAGACCCCTGCGACGACGACGGTCTTTCCCCGCTCGGTCTTCTCGCAGTTGCCGCCGTGGTCGGCGGCGAGATCCACGATCACCGACCCCGGGGCCATCCCCGAAATCATCGCCTCGGTGATCAGGACCGGTGCGCGCTTGCCCGGCACCGCCGCCGTGGTGATCACGACGTCCGAGTCGGCGAGGACGCGCGAGAGGAACTCCCGCTGGCGTCGATAGAACTCCTCCCCCATCTCCTTCGCGTAGCCGCTCTTGTCCTCGACGTCCTCCGCAGGGAGATCGAAGTCGATGAACTTCGCTCCCAGGCTCTCCACCTGCTCCCGCGCGGCCGGGCGCAGATCGTAGGCCCGGACGGTCGCGCCGAGACGCTTGGCGGTCGCGATCGCCTGCAGGCCGGCGATCCCCGCACCGAGGACGAACACGCGCGCCGGGGGGATCGTCCCCGCGGGCGTCATCTGCAACGGGAACATCCGGGGCAGGCGGCCGGCCGCGAGCAAGACGGCCTTGTAGCCGGAGACCGAAGCCATCGAGGTGATCGGATCCATGCTCTGCGCCCGCGTGATCCGGGGCAGGAGTTCCAGAGAGAAAACCGTCACGCCGCGCTCGGCCAGCTCCCGGACCGCCCGCGGGCGGATCAGAACGTCGTGGAAGCCGACGAGCACCTGTCCCTCGCGGAGGTGGTCGAGATCGGCCTCCCCCGCATCCGGCTCGGCTCCGTAGCCGTCGATCTGCAGGATCACGTCGGCCCGGGAGAACAGTTCGGCCCGGTCGCGAGCGATCTCCGCCCCCGCTTCCCGGTAGGCGTCGTCAGAGAAGCCGGCCGCCTCCCCCGCGCCGGCCTCGACGAGGACGGCGAGCGAATCCTGCCTCCGTTTCAACGTGGCGGCGACCGCCGGGGTCACCGCCACCCGGGTCTCCTCCGGGTTCGCCTCCTTCGGGATACCGACAACCAGCGCGCAGCTCTCCTTTCCTCTCTCCGCCCAGATCGAGGCGAGCCGGGCAGAGCGATCGGACCACCTTAGCGGAGTCCGCCCTCCTGTCGCCAGGTCGTCCGTCCGGAACGCATCTTCGCTTCCCGTGCCCGCCCGGCCGCCCGTTGCCGCAGAGGATGAAGGAACCCCGCTAACGCCAGTCCCTGGAAGAGGAAGGGGCCTGGACCTTCACGGCCGCGGAATCTCTCCACGGCAGAGCACCACGCCCCAGACCCCAGGAGATCGTCCGGCGGATCTGCGCGGAGGCCCGCTCGGAAAGGACGTAGAAGGTCGGCAGGACGATCAGCGTGAGCAGCGTGCTCGCGGCGAGGCCGCCCATGATCGACCGGGCCATCGGGTAGTAGTAGCCGTCCCCGACCGAGGCCCGACCGACGGCGAGCGGCAGGAGACCCAGGATCGTCGTGGCCGCGGTCATCAGGATCGGGCGGAACCGATCGGCGCATCCCTCGAGGATCGCGCGCGACCGGTCCCTCCCCCGTTTTCGAAGCCCGTGGATGTGGTCGAGCAGGACGATCCCGTTGTTCACGACGATTCCGATCAGGATCACGATGCCGATCATCGCCATCAGGTTCATCGGCGTATCGGTCAGCATCAGCGTCCACACCACGCCCAGCGCGGCGAACGGGATGCAGAGCATGATGACCAGAGGGTGGACGAACGATTCGAAGAGGGCGGCCATCACGAAGTAGACGCAGAGGACCGCGAGCAGGATGTTGATCCCCATCTCCCCTTGCTCGTCCTGCACTTGCTCGACCCGTCCCCCGAACGACCAGTCGTAGCCCGGAGGGAGCTCGATCCCCGCCATCATTCCCCGGATCGCCTCGAGGACCTCCCCGCTCTCCTCCCCCTCGTAGTCACCGCGGATCGAGATCGCCGTCCTCTGCTG
>WJJW01000214.1 GCA_014729455.1 Candidatus Eiseniibacteriota bacterium | reverse complement strand
TCTTGCCGACGCACTCGCCGCGTGCACACGCACCACCAGCGGGCGGTCGACGGTTCCGTTGCCCAACAGCTTCACCGGAAGGCTGCGCCGGATGACCCCTTCCTGCCGCAGCAGACCGGGATCGATCTCCGATTCCGCATCGAACCGGTTCAGCATGCCGACGTTCACGACCTGATGCTCCTTGCGGAAGATGTTCGTGAACCCCCGCTTGGGAAGCCGGCGCTGCAGCGGCATCTGGCCGCCCTCGAACCACGCCGGAGTGTTCCCCCCGGAACGCGACTTGTGCCCCTTGTGCCCGCGGCCGCAGGTCCCCCCGCGCCCGGTGCCGGTCCCGGCGCCCAGCCTCTTGCGCTTCTTCGTGGCCCCCTTGGCGGGCCGCAGTTTGTTGAGCTTCATCGAATTCGTTCCCTTCCTCGCCGAGCGAGCAGGTCCGCGACCGGCCTGCGTCAGGCTTCGAGCTCCTCGACCTCGACGAGATGCTTCACCTTGAACACCATCCCCCGGATCTGCGGATTGTCCGGTTGCTCGACCGTGTGACGGATCCGCCGGAGACCGAGAGCACGGACCGTGCGCTTCTGGTCCTCTTTGCAGTTGATGGTGCTACGCGTTTGTCGGATCTTCAGGCGCTTCGCCATCTGTTCCTCCCGCCGGCTCCGTCGCCACCGACGCCTGATCGGGCTTCGTCTCCTCTTGCGTCCCGCCGCTTCCCGGCGTCGCCGCCGGCTCCTCGGTTCCGGCCTGGAAGCCGAGCAGCTCCCGGATCGAGACCTCCCGGACCTTCGCGACCTGGGAGGCCCGCCGGAGCCGCGTCAGCCCGTTCATCGTCGCCTTCACCGCGTTGTGCGGGTTCGAGCTCCCCAGATTCTTCGTGAGGATGTCGCCGACTCCCGCGACCTCGAGCACGGCGCGCACGCCTCCCCCGGCGATCAGCCCGGTCCCCTCGGAGGCCGGCTTCAGCAGGACACGCCCCGCGCCGAATCGGCCGACGATCTGGTGGGGAATCGACCGGCGCAGCAAGGGGATCTCGATCATCGACTTGCGAGCGGCGTCTCCGGCCTTCCGGATCGCCTCGGCGACCTCGTTCGCCTTTCCGAGACCGACGCCGACGCGCCCCTTCTGGTCTCCGACGGCGACGAGCGCGTTGAAGCTGAACCGGCGGCCACCCTTGACCACCTTCGCGACCCGATTGATGTGGATCACCCGATCGACGAACTCCGGCTCCGCGCCGAAATCGCCGCCCCGGTCCCGTCTGTCTGTTCGATCGCCTCTCAAGGCTACTCCTTCGCTACGGGCGCTGTACGCCCTAGAACTTCAGTCCACCCTCCCGGGCGCCTTCCGCCAATGCCCGGACTCTCCCGTGGTAGAGATAGCCGCCCCGATCGAAGGCGACCCTTTCGATCCCCTTCTCCTTGGCGAGCTTCGCGATCAGCGTCCCGACCTTCTTGCTCCGCTCGACCTTGCTCAGGCCGTTCAGCTCTCCGGCGATCTCCTTGCTCAGCGAGGATGCGCCGCAGATGCAGACGCCGCCGGATCGGATCTCCCCGTTGCCGTCGACGATGTCGTCGTCGACGACCTGGACGTAGATGTGCTTCGTGCTCCGGAACACGCACAGCCGGGGGACCTGCGCGGATCCCTTGACCCGCTTGCGGATCCTCCGGTGTCGCTTCCGCCGGGCGCCCGCCCGTTCTTTCGCAATCGACCTCATCCCGAACCTCTCTCTGACTGGCCCAACGAGACCATCTCTAACCGGAAGACTTGCCGGCCTTCCGCCGGATCTGCTCGGTGACGAACTTGACACCCTTGCCCTTGTACGGCTCCGGCGGCTGGAGCCCCCGGATGTTCGCCGCCACCTGACCGACCAGCTCCTTGTCGATCCCGCTGATGGTCACGCGCGGTGGACGATCCGTCACCTCGGCCTTGATCCCTTCCGGAAGGGGAAAGTCGATCGGATGGTCGTAGTTGAGCTTGAACACGAGCTTCGACCCCTCCAGCGAGACCCGATAACCGGTGCCGATGATCTCCAGCTCCCGCTTGAATCCGTTGCTCACCCCTTCGACGATATTGGCGACCATCGCGCGCGAGGTGCCGTGGATCGCCGCCGCCTTGCGGTCCTTCTGCACGGTCTCCACCGTGGCGACGTTCCCATCGATCTTCACGTCGATCCCGGGCTGCAAACGCGTCGTCAGCTCGCCCAGCTTTCCCTTCGCCCGGACGACCCGGCCGTCCTGAGACAGCGTGACGCCTTCCGGGATCGGAATCAGTTTGTTCCCAACACGCGACATATGCGTATCCTCTGTTCCTGCGGCCCGCAGTTACCAGACCCGGGCGAGAACCTCGCCCCCGAGCCCGGCGGTGCGCGCCTCCTTGTCCGTCAGGATCCCCTTGGTCGTCGAGAGGATCGCCGAGCCCATCCCGCCCATGATGCGCGGGACCTCGTCCTTTCCGACGTAGATCCGTCGCCCGGGACGGCTGACCCGCTGGAGATTGGTGATGACCGGCGTTGCTCCTTCGGCGCGCCTCAGATAGATCCGGAGGATCCCCTGCTTCGTGTCCTCGATCCGCCGGCAGCTCTGCACGTACCGCTCTCTCACGAGGGTCTCGGCGATCGCCTCCTTCAGCCGTGACGACGGGATGTCGACGCGGCGGTGCCCCGCGCGAACCGCGTTTCGAACGCAGGTCAACATGTCCGCGATCGGGTCGGTCTGGCTCATAGACTCACTCCATCCACGCGCCCGCCGATCGTCCGGCGGCGCCTCCACGGTTTCCCGGCCGCATCCGGCCACTCACCAGCTTGCTTTGACGACGCCAGGGAGCTCCCCCGAAAGGGCCAGCTCACGGAAGCAGATGCGGCAGATGCCGAACCTCCGCAAGAACGCCCTGGACCGGCCGCACCGCCAGCAACGGTTGTACGCCCGAACCTTGAACTTCGGCTCCCTCTTCGCCTTTTCCATCAGGCACTTCTTCGCCACGCGTCCTCTCTCCTCCGATTGCTGCTCGGATCCGGCCTACCGCTCGCGGAACGGCCACTTCATCGCCCGAAGCAGCTCCAGTCCCTCTTCATCCGTGTCGGCGGTCGTCACGAACGTGATGTCCATCCCCCGGACCTTCTCCACCTTGTCGTAGCGAATCTCCGGGAAAATCACCTGCTCCTTCAGGCCGAGGGTGTAGTTTCCCCGACCGTCGAACGACTTCTGCGAAAGACCCCGGAAGTCGCGGATCTTCGGAATCGAGACCACCTGCAGGCGGTCCATGAACTCCCACATCTTCCGGCCCCGCAGGGTCACCGTCGCGCCGATCGGCGATCCCGCTCGAAGCTTGAAGTTGGCGATCGACTTGCGAGCCCGGCGGATCGTCGGACGCTGTCCGGTGATCGTCGTCAGGTCGGCGACCGCCGCATCGAGGAGCTTGATGTTCTGCAGCGAGTCCCCGACGCCCATGTTCACGACGATCTTGGAGATCCGCGGGACCTGCATCACGCTCTTGTAGCCGAACCGCTTCATGAGCTGCGGGATCACATCGTCCCGGTATCGGGTCTGGGAGACCGACTCGGCCGGCGGATCCTGCAATCCCACCGCGACCTTCGTGCCTTCCGCGTCTCCCTTTCCCTTCTTCGCCTTCTTCGCCTTCTGGTTCATTGCCTCTCCAACCGCTTACGCGCCTACTCTCCCGGCCGCTCGATCTCGACGCCCGATCGCACCGCGAGACGCACCTTCGCACGACGTCGCGAGGTCCGATCCTCGGCTTCCGGACGACTCATCCGGATCCGGGTGGGCTTGTCCGTCTTGGGATCCACGAGCGCGACGTTCGCCACGGGGATCGGCGCCTCCTTCTCGACGATGCCGGTGCTCGGCCCGCGACCCGTCTGCGTCGGCCGCGGCTTCTGGTGCCGCTTGACGAGACGCACCCGCTGCACGTAGACCACCCGCTTCACCGGATCGACCGACAAGACCTTGCCGATCTTCCCCTTGTCAGCCCCTTTGATCACGATGACCTTGTCGCCTCTACGAATCTTCACCGCTCGCCTCCCGAAATCGCCTAGATCACCTCGGGGGCGAGAGAGATGATCTTCATGAACTCCTTCTCCCTCAGCTCCCGGGCGACCGGTCCGAAAATGCGCGTTCCCCGCGGCTCCTTCTGCTTGTCGATCAGGACGGCCGCGTTCTGATCGAAGCGGATGTAGGAGCCGTCCTTTCTCCGGACCTCCTTGCGCGTCCGGACGATGACGGCGCGCGCCACCTCGCCCTTCTTGAC
>WJJW01000213.1 GCA_014729455.1 Candidatus Eiseniibacteriota bacterium | reverse complement strand
GGTCGCCCCGGGCCCGTACGTCGGGATCGTCTTCACGATGGGGAGTCCCCTAGAGGAGCTGGGCCGGGACACCGACGAAACCCTCCACACGGTCGTGCTCACGCGCGAAGTGGAGTTCGCTCCCCACGAGGTGACCCAGGAGGAGTTCGAAGGCCTGATGGGCCGGAACCCGTCGCGCCACGTCGGTCCCGACCGTCCGGTCGAGAACGTCACGTGGTTCGACGCGGTCGACTACTGCAACGCCCTCTCGCTGCAGGAGGGGCTCACCCCCGCCTACGTCATCAACGGGACCGACGTCACCTGGGACCGCGAGGCGGACGGCTGGCGCCTGCCGACCGAGGCCGAATGGGAGCGGGCCTGCCGCGCCGGGACCGAGACCGCCCTGTTCAACGGGGACCTGACCTGGCCCGCCTGCGTCGACACCCTCGGCGCGCCCGACCCGGTCGCCGACGCTTCCGCCTGGTTCTGCGGCAACGCCGGCTCCTCGCACCACGCGGTGGAGGGGAAGCTCGCCAACTCCCGGGGTCTCCACGACATGCACGGCAACGTGTGGGAGTGGTGCTGGGACTGGTACGTCGCCGATCTGGGGACCGAGGTGGTCCTCGATCCGCAGGGTCCGCCCGGCGGATCCCAGCGTGTGATCCGCGGCGGGTCGTGGTACTACTTCGCCCGGGAATGCCGCTCGGCCTCCCGCGCCCCGTACTGGCCGAACTCCGCGGACGACATCGTCGGGTTCCGCGTGGTCCGGAACGCGACCGAGTAGACCGGGCCGCCGTCGGCCCGATCGTTGCTCAGCGGTCCCTCGGGAGGTCAAACCGATGAACCAGAGAGGCCGCCGCTGCATCGGGATCCTGCTGGCCGGGATCCTGCTCGCCGTCGTCCCCGCCGCGGCCGCGCCGCAAGCGTCCCCGCCGCGCCTGCTCCTGGCCGAGGAGGACACCCTCGATCTCACCGGGATCTGGGAGATCGATCCGCTCGAGGTGCGGGCCGATCGGCTCCGGATCGGGGACATCGTCCAGCGCTGCATCGAGCAGGAGGAAGCGCTTCGCGAGAAGATCGAGGCGCACCGGTATACCCAGTCGCTGAAGACCGTGCTCCACGTCGGGGGATACGGCGAGGAGGCGGATCGGCTCCTCGTGTTCGAGGAGGTGGACCGGGTCACGACCGATCGGGAGGGCGTCCGTTCCGTCGCACTCCACCGGGATCGGTACGTCCTCGAGGACGGCGAACGCAGACCGCCGGACGAGGAGGAGGAGGACGAGAACTCGTCGGTCGGGGTCAGCTTCGGGGACATCAACGAGCTGCCGTTCTATCTGGAGGACGAGAGCGCCTACGACTTCGAGATCCGGTCCCGCCGGATCGCGGGGAATCACGTCATTTACGAGGTCCGGTTCGTTCCGAAGTCCGACTTCGAGATCGCCCCGCAGGGGACGATCTGGATCGACACCGCCGACTTCCGGATCCTGCGGGAGGAGTTCGACTTCGGCGACCGCGTGCCGATGCCGCTGCTGATCCGCTCGCTCGGACCGGTGATCCGCGAGCGGGAGCGGATCGGCGACCTCTGGGTCTGGAAGCGGATCCTCGTCCGGGTCGACCTGCGGATCGGGTGGATGCGGTTCGTCGAGAAGGACATTCCCGATACCGTGGAGTTCATCGCCGACTTCACCGACCACGACTTGAACGAGGAGGTGGAATGAGGCTCCTCCTCGCCCTTCTCCTGCTGGTTCCGGTCGTCGCGCCCGCGGCGGACGAGGGCGACGCCATCGCGACGCCGGCGGACGACCTCTCGGCGACACCGGCCGATTCTTCCCGGAAGGATCCCTACGGCGACTACCTCGACTTCCTCAGCCGTTTCGGAGAGCGTCGCTTCAGCAGGATGAGCCTGGAGGGGGTCTCGCTGGCCGACTCGACGGTCGACAGCCTCGTCCATCACTTCGACTCGACCGGGGTCGCCCCCGATCCCACGCCGGGCCGTCCGCCCCGGCTCGGCGTGGACACGGGGATCGCCGGGTTGCGCTACAACCGCGTCGAAGGGCTCGGCGCGCGCGCCTCGCTCGGCGTTCGCCTGCCGGTCCGTCCCCGGCTCACGGTCGGAGGTTGGGTCGGCTACGAGACGGCGCCGGAGGAGATCGACTGGGAAGCCGCCGTTCGAACCGGCCGGATCGGCTTGCTCGGCGGCTCGCGGGTGCGGGTCCTGCACACCCGCAAGGTGCTCTCGTACGGCTCGGGCGGGATCGTCGGGAACACGGTCACCGCGCTGGTCGCCGGGGACGACTTCGACGACTACTTCCGGCGAAAGGGATGGGAGATCGGGATCTTCCGCTCGATCTCGGGGATCGATCTGGACCTTTCCTTCCGGATCGAAGATCAGGAGTCGGTCCCCGCCGCCACCGACTTCAGCCTCTTCGGAGGGGACGATCCGTTCCGGCCCAATCCGGCGATCGACGACGGGGAAGCGCGGATCCTGATGCTGGAGATGGATCCGTCGGAGTCGTTCGATCGCGCGATCCTCTTGCGCGGCGAAGGGGCGTTCGCCGGGTCCGGCCTCGGCGGGGATTTCGACTATCGCTCCGGCGCGGCGGAGGCGACCGGGATCGTCCGTCCCTGGCTGGGCGACCGCGCGATCCTCCGGCTGGCCGGCGCGATCGTCGAAGGCGACTCGGTCCCCTACCAGGCGGCGCACCATCTCGGCGGATTCGCCACGCTCCGCGGTTACGGGGTCAACGAGTTCCACGCCGACCGGTTCGTCCACGTCGGGTTCGACTACGAGATCGGCACGAACCTGCTCCGGCCGATCCCGGGGCTGGGCGGACTCCGACTCCAGTTCGTTCCCTTCTTCGATGCGGCGGCGTTTCTGCCGTTTCGCGGCCCGGACGAGGCGGAGCACCGCTTCGCCGCCGGCCTGGGGATCCAGAAGAATCTCTTCGGGATTCC
>WJJW01000028.1 GCA_014729455.1 Candidatus Eiseniibacteriota bacterium | reverse complement strand
GCCTCGCTGGCCGGCGACTACGCGGCGGCGCGGGCGTTGATGGAGCGTTCCGGCGTCGTCGTCGCCGAGACGCTGAATCAGTTCGAGGACTTCACCAAGCTCTTCACGATGCTCTACGACCGGGTCCCGAGGGGGCGGCGGGTCGCGATGATCAGCAACGCCGGGTTCGAGTGCTCGACCGCGATGGACCGGCTCTACGACCTCGAGCTGGCCGAGCTGGCGCCGCGCACGAAGGAGCGGCTCGTGGAGTGCCTGCCCGACATCGCCCATCGCGACAACCCGATCGACATGACCCCGATGGCGACGACGAAGCAGTTCATCGCCGCGGTCCAGGCGCTGCTCGACGACGACGGGGTCGACGCGGTCGTCGTCTCCCCGGTCCCGCCGACACCGGCGCTGGACAACCTGCCCCCCGACCTCGCGGGTCGCCACGCGGAGAACATCTACGCGCCGGGATCGGTCCCGAGCGAGCTGGCGCGGCTCTTCCGCGAGAGCGACAAGCCGATGGTCTGTTCGATCGACTCGGGCCGGCTCTACGACGAATCGGTGGTCCTGCTGCAGCGGAGCGGGATCCCGACCTTCCGCAAGATCGACCGGGCGACGCGGGCGCTGTCCCGGTATTGCAGCGCGCGGACGGAGGAATCGGCTAGACTGGGGACATGAGGACGCTCGCGTTCCTGTCCCTGCTCTCGATCCTCGTGGCGGCTCCGGCCGTCGCGGATCCATCCCCCTGGCCCGATCCGGTCGAGCGGGAGGCGTTCCAGCGCGCCGAGATGGAGCGGTTCGCCCACCTCGCGAAGGCGTTCGCGCAAGAGGATCCCGCCCGCCGCGCCGAGCAGGATCGCTACGACGCGCTCTCCTACCGGCTGGAGCTGGATCTGCGCAGCTACGGCGCCGGATGGCTGTTCGGGGTCGTCGAGGCCGAGATCCGCGTCGTCGACGAGTCGCTCGACGCGATCCTGTTCGATCTGAGCGCGGCGATGCCGGTCGACTCGGCGTTCGTGGACGGCGCGCCGGCGGAGTTCACGCACGCGGGCGGCGACCTGACGATCACGCCGCCCGATCCGCTCGCGCAGGGGAGCCGCGCGAGCGTGCGGGTCCACTACCAGGGGGATCCGTCCGGCGGGGCGTCGGGAGCGTTCGGCTGGGACGAGCACGACGGCACCCCGCTGATCTGGACCCTGTCCGAGCCGATCGGAGCGCGGGACTGGTGGCCGTGCAAGGACAGCCCGCACGACAAGGCCGACAGCCTGGACGTGCTCCTGCGCGTGGAGAACTGGATGGTGCCGACCTCCAACGGGCTTCTGGTCGACGTCCGGGAGGAGGACGACGGGTCGTTGACCTACCACTGGAGCCACCGCTACCCGATCACCACCTACCTGGTCAGCGTGACGGCGAGCGACTTCGTGCGGATCGCCGAGTCGTACCCCACCGCCGAAGGGGACACGCTCCTGCTCGAGCATTTCGTCTACCCCGAGAAGGTCGACCAGGCGCACGAGGACTTCTCGATCACCGGTCCGGCGATCGACGTGCTGGCCGATCGGTTCGGGCCGTATCCGTTCCCGGAGGAGAAGTACGGGCACACCCTGTTCGGCTGGGGCGGAGCGATGGAGCACCAGACGAACACGAGCTACGGAGCGCGGCTGGTCAACGGCTCCCACACCTACGACTGGATCCTCGTGCACGAGGCGGCGCACCAGTGGTGGGGGGACATGACCAGCCCGGCAGACTGGCGCGAGATCTGGCTCAACGAGGGGTTCGCCTCCTATGCCGAGGCGCTCTGGTTCGAGGAGCAGGGGGGTCCCGAGACGTACCGCGCCTACATGAACACGTCCCAGTTCGTCCGGGATCCGAGCGGGCCGCTCTACGACCCGCCGGCGTTGTTCGATACGAACACCGTGTACAACAAGGGGGCGTGGGCGGTGCACATGCTGCGCGGCGTGCTGGGCGATTCGCTCTTCTTCGCCGGCCTGGCCGAGTACCGCGCGCGGACGGCGTACCGTTCGACCACGACCGCCGAGCTCCGGGAGATCCTCGAGGAGGTCTCCGGCCGTCCGCTCGACTGGTTCTTCGATCCGTGGATCTACGGGGTCGACCGTCCCCAGTACGTCGTCTCGTTCCTGCCGACGGGGGAGCCGGGCATGCGCGGCGTGGCGGTCCACATCGACCAGGTCCAGCGCGGCGCTCCGTTCTTCCCGATGCCGATCGACCTGCGGATCGACCTCTCCGGAGGGGGATCGATCCGCGAGCGGGTCTTCAACGATCCCGACCACCAGGACTTCGAGTTCGAGGTTCCGGTCGAGCCGACCGCGGTCGTCCTCGACCCGGACGGGTGGATCCTGAAGAGCGTGGAGACCGCCCCGTACGGGATGCACATCACGACGACCGACCTTCCGCCGGGGATCGCCGACTCGCTGTACAGCGTTTCCCTGCAGGGGCGCGGCGGCGAGCCGCCGTACGTCTGGAGCGCGGAGGACCCGCTGCCGGGCGCGCTCGCGCTCGATCCCGACACCGGGGTCCTGCGGGGGACGGCCCCCGACTCGGGCGCCTACGTCTTCTCGGTCCGTCTCGACGACAGCCGCAGTCGGATCGACACGCAGCGCTACCGCTGGACCGTCGGGGCCTCTCCCGACTCGGGGGTGGTCGATCCGCCCGACACGACGGTCGTCGCCGGCGGGGCGCGGTTGCGGATCGGACCGATTCCGGCCCACCGCTGGGCGCAGTTCGCCGTGGAAGGGGTCAGCGCGGGACCGGTCACGGTGACGCTCTACGATCCGGCGGGACGGCGGGTGCGGGTCCTGTGGGACGGAGCCGTCCCCGGCCGGCCGATCGTCTGGGAGGGGCACGACGAACGGGGCGAGAAGGTCCCGTCGGGGGTCTATCTCGCCCGGATGAACGCGGGCGGGAAGACGGTCACGCGTCGTCTGGTGTGGCTTTGGGGGGAATAGCGCCGGCCCCGATCCCGCCCTTCGCCGGGTCGCCGCCCTCCACGGTCCAGCCGCGGAAGAAGCGCCAGAAGATCACCGACGCGATCAGGTAGAGCCCCATCGTTCCGATCATGTTCGGCGAGAAGCCGTACCGCTCGATCAGCCATCCGCCGAGCGGCGTCATGCACATCCAGGAGAGGTTCCACGAGAGCATCCGCATGCTGTTCGTCGTCGCCTGCTGATCGGAAGGGATGATCTCCATCGAGAAGGCGGAGGAGATCGGGTGGTTCATGTTCATCAGCGCGCCGCGGATCCAGAACGCACCGACGGCGACCCAGAGGCGGTCGGCGATCGCCAGGATCAGGAAGAACGGGATCGAGAAGAGCTGGGTGGCCACGATCGCCCGGACGTGGGTGAAGCGGCGCGCGAGGACCGGCCCGACCAGGAAGCCGATCATCGTCATCGTCTGGGCGATCGCGAAGTAGACCCCGATCTCCGCCGGGTTCTGGCCGAAGCGGTTGCGGAAGTAGAGGTTCAGGAAGGGGATCGTCAGCCCCGCGCCACAGCCGATCAGGAAGATCGGCAGGCAGATCTTGCCGAGCAGCTTCCAGTCGCGCGCGACGACGTAGCGCCGCCAGCCTCCGCCGGGGAGGGAGATCGGATCGCTGCGGATCGCCGCGAACGGGATGGAGGCCAGGAAGCTCAGCCCCGCGACCGCGTAGAGGGTGTAGCGCAGGCCGAGCAGCTCCGAGTCGAGGAGCGTGCCGAGGCGGCTGGCGAGGAAGCCGGCTCCGAAGGCGGCGATCACCGTCGCGAGCGTCTCCAGGGCGGAGGCGACGCCGAACAGCTCGGTCCGCTCGCTCTGCGCGGCGTTGCGCATGATGAACGGGGCGGCGGCGACCCAGTGGACCGAGAAGCCGACCATCGTCGCCAGGGAGGCGAGCAGGAGCAGGCGGGGATCGGTGAGCGTGAGCTGGAGCGCCATCGCCAGGGCGAAGGCGATCGCGGAGAGGCTGAACACCCGCTGCGCCCGGAAGCGGTCGATCCAGACCGCCGCCGGCAGCGAGATCAGGACCATCCCCAGGCTGCCGGCGGAGAGGATCCGCCCGATCGTCGCCTCGCCGAGCCCGAGGGTGCGGAAGTAGAGGTTCATGTGGACCCAGAG
>WJJW01000212.1 GCA_014729455.1 Candidatus Eiseniibacteriota bacterium | reverse complement strand
GCGAGTTTGATGGAGGAGGCCGGGTCCACGAGGGAGGCGTAACTCGGCAGCCGCGCGTGGCGGTCGATGATCTCGACCGCGAACGAGCCCCGGGCGGTCAGGCCGAACGGATCCTCCGCCTGGACCGTGATCTCGGTCTCCCCGGCGCCGGTCCCCGGATGCGCCAGAACGAGATTGCGCTCGCCATCGATAGATGCGCGGATGAGCTGCGGCGCGGTGTTCGAGACGACATCGAACGCGAGGTGATCGGGGGGCGTGTCCTCATCCTCGAAGATGGTGTCCAAGGAGGCGTGGGAGAGGGCCGAGAACGGGCGATCCTCCAGGACCAGGTCGGGGATCGGGCGTCGCAGCTTCGGGGGGATCGGCTCCGGGATCACGTCTTCGTAGATATGGACGGCGCCGATCAGAACGATCCGGATTTCGCCGACGAGGACGGTCTCCTCCGAGTTGTTGTTCACCTGGAATTTCAGGACGGTGGTTTCGAGATCCCCCGGCAGAGCGGCGATCGAGTCAGGCTGGTTCGTGACCAGAGTCAGACGCCCGGGCGCCGACTCGCGGAGGGAATCGACACCCTCGGGAACGGCGCTCTCGAAGCGCTGCGAGATCCCCTCGGTGCGCAGCATGACCGCCCCGCTCTCCAGCGGGAGAGAGGACGAAGGGGCTTGTGCGGAGAAGCGCGCGGCCTGGCGAGACCTTCCTCCCTGGAGGAGGTCGGCGATGCGGAGCTCCCCGGAATCATCCCCTCCGAGCCGCTGCAGGATCAACCAGCCTCCGGCTGCGAGCAGGAGAAGTAGGCCGAGCGGGGCCCATCGAGACCGGCGCAGCAGAGACCGGCGCAGTCCCGCGAATCGTTCCGGAGCCGCCTCCGTCGCCTGGAGCTCCTGCGGACCCCACCGTTTGATCGATCGATCCCTCAGGGCGGAAACGACCGCCTCCGCCAGCCGATCGAGGTGCGAGTCGATCGGCGTGGACTGCGCGTCGATCCAGTGGAGGCTCGAGAGGTCGAGCGACAGCCCGGGGGAGAGGGGCACGTCCTCGATCCGGAGCTGGATGATCGTCGCGTCGCTGTTCTTGGCGTGCTCGATCTCGTTGCCCACGTTGCGAGACGAGTTCGAGGCACGGGTGAAGACCAGGACGAGCACGGGGCAATCCCGGATCGCCGCGACGATCGACTCCCGGTAGTCGCGGCCGGGCTTGGCGTCCCGCAGAGCGATCCAGCAGGGGAGCCCTCTCGCCTCCAGGCCCTCGCAGATCCTGCGGGCGAGCTCCTTCTCCTTGGAGGCGTGACTGATGAAAACGCAGGGATCCCTCATGCCACCTCCTCATCGACCCTTCCGCCGAGACGCTCAGCGGAAGCGCGCTACCAGAAGCGCCCGGTCGTCTTCTTGCGGCCGCCCGCCCGTGTGCGCGAGCAGCATCTTCTCCAGCGCGTCCCGCGACTCCCGCGGCGGCGACGCGAGCGTCTCCGCGATTCGGTCGGCGTAGCCCGGGGTCTCGTTGAGAAACAGCCCATCCGGCGAGAGCGACTCGGCGAATCCGTCGCTGTACAGGAACAGCTGCGCGCCGGAGATCCGTTCGAGGCGCCCGCTCGTCCGCGCCACCGTCTCCGGCAGATCGAGGTTCAGCGGAAGCCCCTCGCTGATCACCTGCTCGAGCCTCCCGTCCGGACATCGCAACAGGCCGGGGGGATGCCCCGCCCCGCAGAAACGCAGCTCCTTGCCCGGCCCATCGTCGATCACCAGCAGGATCGTCAGGAACCGGCGCAGCGCGACCGACTGCAACGACCGGTCGAGCTCCTCGAGGATCCGGGCCGGATCGGTGAGGTGGACCGCGAGCGTCCGGATCTGGGTCTTCACGATCCCGGTCAGCATCGCCGACGAGGCGCCATGCCCCATGACGTCGGCGACGAGCAGCGCCGTCCGCGCGCCGGGAAGCGTCCAGTAATCGATCAGATCCCCGCTGAGCTGGCGGCTCGGGACGTACAGTCCGGCCACCTCGAGCCGCCGGTCCTTCCAGTCCCGGACCGGCAGGAGTCCCTGCTGGAAGATCCGGGCGCTCTCGAGATCTTCCTCCAGACGACGGGAGTGCTGCCGTACCCGGTCCTGGAGACGCTGCGTCTCGCTGATCCGATCGATCAACGTCTGGAGGACCGACGCGGAGAACGGTTTGCGAAGGAAGAAGTACGCCTTGCTCCGGATCGAGCTGAGCAGCGCCTCGTCGGGGTCCTTCACCGAGCCGGTCATGATGACGACCTCGGTGGAGGGGCTCATGACCTTGATCGTTGCCAGGAGCTCGAGCCCGGAGAGCCCCGGGAGCCGCACGTCGACGAGCGCGACGTGGAAGATCCGTTCGCCGAGGATGTCGATCGCTTCCTCTCCGCTCGCCGCCTCGGTCACCTCGTAGCGCGACTGGAGGATCCGGCGCGCGGTGTAGCGCATCCCCTCCTCGTCGTCGACGACGAGGATCGATCTCCGGTCGGCCGCTTTCTCCGACGCCATCCGCTCTACCCTCGACTCGGCTTGCCAGACAGACCGCGGACCGGCAGCCGCACCTGGACGACCGTTCCTCGCCCGACGTCCGAATCGAGCCAGAGACCGCCATCGTATTCCCAGACGATCGAGCGGCAGATATCGAGCCCGAGGCCGGTCCCACCCTGCTTGGTCGAGTAGAACGGCTCGAACACCCGGGGGAGATCCTCCGCGCGGATCCCGCGGCCGGTGTCGGCGATCGACAGGCCGATCGTCTGATCGGTCCCCTCGTTCTCGAGCCAGGCCCGGATCGTCAGACGCCCTCCTTCCGGCATGCTCTCCTTCGCGTTGGTGAGCAAATTCAGGAAGAGCTGCTCGATCTCCTGCCGGCGGGCATACAGCCGCGGCAGGTCCGGCGGGATCTCCTGCACGACCTCGATCCCGGAGGTCTTCAGCCCCCGGTCCAGGAGTGAGAGGACCTCGTCGAGGCATCCTTCGATCTCGAGGGACTGCGCCTCCTCGACCGACCCGTGCGCGAAGCTCAACAGGCCGCGGAAGATTCGGACCGAGGCGGTGACGTACCGCTCCAGCGTGTCGAGGTCGCGGATCAGATCCGCGCGGTCGAGGGTCCCCGCGTTCGCCTCCCGGCGAAGCGTGTCGAGCAGCGGCTGGATGACGCCGAAGGAGTTGCTGAGATCGTGGGAGATCGCCCGCGCGAGGTTTCCCAGGGCGGTCCGCCGTTCCGCGTCGCGCAACAGGTCCTGCTGGTGCCGGAAGAACTCGGAGTGCAGCGCGGTGGCCGAAACGAGAGCGAGAAAGGAATCGATCGTGTCCCGGTCGGTGTCGAAGCAGGCGTTGGGGAGCCGCCACCGGATCGCGAGGAGACCGACCGCCCGATCGCGCCGCCGCAGGCCGGCCAGCAGCAT
>WJJW01000211.1 GCA_014729455.1 Candidatus Eiseniibacteriota bacterium | reverse complement strand
GGAACATACGGATGAGAGCGATCTGGGCGGTCTCGAATCTGGAGTACGAGAGAGATGCTCTGGTTCCGGCCCTGCGCCTCGGGCTTCGTGATGCCCACCCGCAGGTTCGCCGGGCCGCCCTCAACATGATCCGTCGCCGGGGGCATCGCCGAAAGGCCCTGTCGAGCATGGTCCCGGACCTGCTCGAGTCCTTGCGGGACCCGTCTCACACGGTCAGGGCCGGCGCAGCCGGCGCCCTCTCCGTCACCACGACGAGCGCCGCGAAGGCCGAAGAGCCGCTTCTGGCGGCTGTCCGTGATACGAGCGCGTACGTTCGCTCGAGCGTGCTGCAAGCGCTCGGGAAGCTGCAGCCTCGTTCGACACGAATTCAGGAGGCCGTTCTCGAAGCGGTCACCGATCCCGCTGAAAGCGTCCGCCGCTCCGCGGTCTGGGCCCTTCGCTCACCCGGACCGCTTGGCGAGGAAACGATCCTCCGGCTCGTGGGCGCGACAAGGGACGAGAGCGAATCGGTCGCCCGGACGGCCGTGGATGCGCTGACGAAGCAGAAGTCCCTGCTGCCGATCACTTACGACGTGATGCCCGACGTCTTTCGCACGGGATCCACCGAGGTGCGCAAGCGGGTCGTCGGGTCGTTCTGTGCGGATACCGTGAACACCCCGGCGGTCCTGCCGCTCTTGGAAGCCGCACTCGCGGACCCCGACAAGACCGTGCGCGGCGGTGCGCTCCATACCCTCGGCAGGCTGGGGCCTCGCGCCCATGAGGTCGTTCCGGCGATCGAGCGAGCCCTCGCGGATCCCGATCATCACGTCCGTCTGGCCGCGGAGAACGCGCTGAGGAAGATCAGGGGCGCTGGTGAAGCGAAGCGGGATCCTTGATTGGACGGAGGAGCGCCCCGGACCGCCGGGTCCGCATGCCGGCGAAGGCGAAACCGCATCCCGTCCGCCGCGGTTCATGATCCCGGCGTTCCGTGCTCCCGCTCTTTCTCGGGCAGTGCTTCAATGCTCCGAGTCGAACAGGACCTCTTCACCGAGGGTGCCGTCATTGTTGGGTGAAGGGTTCGTCGACAGCGGCGAGCGGACCACCCGGATCGCACGGATTCCGGCGGCCTTCGCATCCCTCATGTCCCCGTCGGAGTCGCCGTAGTACAGCGCGATCCGCCTCTCCCGAATGTAATCCGTCTTCTCTTCATGGTTCGTGAAGGCGACCGGGTGCTCGTTGTCGAGTCCGAACAGCTCGTTCAGGCGTTGCGTGAGGGGTGCCGGATCCCCACTCGGACACGGCCGCGCGGTGATGAAGTGGATCTCGTCGCCCCGTTCCTTGTGCAGATCGATCAGCTCCACCGCGATCCGCTTCGGCATGCTGAAGTCGTCGAGCCTCCGATTGAGTGCGATCCAGAACTCATCGTGGTCAAGAGGATCCTCGCCGAACTCGTTCGCGCCGCCGGGCCCCCTGGTGTTCGTGAAGGCGTAGAAGAAGCCGGGTGACGAGAAGAGTACCGTGTCGTCGACATCGAAACCGACCACCATCGGCTCGTCGGGCAAGCTCGTGGCGAGTTCCTCGATCGTGATGACGTCGTGGCCTGCCGCCTCGATGGCCTGATAGTGGGAGGGCGGCAGATCGCTCGCGACCTGTTTCCCGACGGGGCAGGTGCCGCACCCGGCGACCGCCGTGACGATGACCAGTGCGGACAGAATCCAGGATCTCGGCATGGCTTCCTCTCTGTTTCGCTGACGCGCTCCGCTCCTTCTCCTCTGCCGGCTTGGGCCAGCCCATGATAGCCCCAAGGTCGCTTGTGCCGCCAAGGAACAAGCAGGTCTGCAATTACCGTTTGAACGCTTTCGTCGCCCGGCGCGTCTCAGGGGCATCGGGCCGAGAGCGGCCCACCGGTCCAGACATCCGAGTCTCGAACCGACCATGGAGTCCCGCATGAGCACGAACCGAGCCCGTCCCGACCAGCGTTCCGCCGTCCCGACCGCCCTCCTCGCCGTCGCGATCCTTCTCGTCGGATCCTCGCCGAGCGCGGCGATGTTCGCCGGCTTCGAGCCGCTCGACGATGCCTCCGCCGCGCCCCCGGCCGCTGTCGAGGAGCCGGCACCCGAGAGGATCGTCCAGGCCTATCCGATCCGGAACGGCGAAACGGTCCGCGTCGACGGCAAGCTCGACGAGAGCATCTGGGCCGCGGCCGAGCCCGCCGGCGGGTTTCTCTGCTGGGATCCCGACCGCGGCGCCCCCGCTTCCGAGGAGACGACCTTCAAGGTCGCCTACGACGCCGACGCGATCTACTTCGCCGTCGCCTGCCACGAGGAGAAGCCGTCGCGGATCACGAAGAAGCTCTCCCGGCGCGACCGGTTCAGCGACTCGGATCTCGTCAGCGTCTACATCGATCCGTATTTCGACCGAACCACCGGTTACAACTTCCGCGTCAACCCGCTCGGCGTCCAGGAAGACCGTTACGTCTACGACGACGGCCAGATGGACACCGACTGGGACGCCGTCTGGGAAGCGGAGACCCACGAGGATCCCGACGGCTGGTACGCCGAGATGCGGATCCCGTTCTCCTCGATCCGTTATCGCGCCGGGCAGCGGACCTGGGGCCTGCAGGTCTACCGCTACATGCACGGGCGCGGCGAAGACACCGCCTGGGTCACCTGGGAGCGTGAGACGGCGGGATTCGTCAGCCGGTTCGGACGTCTCGACGGGATCGAGAACATCCCCGCGCCGCGCCAGCTCGAGATCCTTCCGTACGCCGTCTACCGCGCGACCGATCCGGCGACCGTCGGGGACGACGAGCTGGACGGTTTCCAGAACTTCGGGGCCGACTTGAAGTACGGCGTCACCGCCGACCTGACCTTGAACGCCACGATCCAGCCCGACTTCGGGCAGGTCGAGGCCGATCCGGCGGTCCTGAACCTCTCGCCGTTCGAGACGTTCTACCAGGAGAAGCGTCCGTTCTTCATCGAGGGGAGCCGGTTCTTCCAGCATCCCGAGTTCGACCTCTTCTACTCGCGCCGCATCGGCACCGGTGACGAGAACCGCCGGATCCGCTACGCCGCCAAGCTGACCGGCAAGACGGCGGGCGACATCTCGATCGGCGCCCTCGCCGCGGCGACCGACGTCACCGAGGATGGCAAGACCCACAACTTCCTCAAGGAGGGGTCGCAGGGATCCCGCTACTTCGTCGGACGGGTCGGCAAGGAGCTCCGCGAGGGGAAGATCTCCTTCCACGCGATGCAGACCGCCGTCGTCAACGACGGCTCGCGGTCCGAGCACGGCGACCGCGCCTCGCGCGAGGCGTACACGACCGGCGCCGACTTCAAGCTGCAGCTCCACGATCGCGGCTACGTGGTCCAGGGATCGTTCGTCGGCTCGGCGGTCGATTCCGAGCCGATCGGATCGGGTCCGGATCCGGCGACGAAGTACGGCACCGGCGGCGAGCTGAACTTCCAGCGCACTGCCGGGTCGTGGCGCGGCAGCGTTTCCGGCCGGTGGGAGAGCGAGGAACTCGACATCAACGACCTCGGCTTCCTGAGCGCGCCCGACGAGATGAGCTCCGGCGCCTGGATCGGCTACCGGTACACGCCCGACGGACAGAGCACCTGGGCCAACCGGGCCAACCTGAACTTCAACTTCAACAAGAGCTGGATCTACGCGGGCCGGACCGGGTTCGACCTGCACACCGACGAGCCGGTCTGGTCGTACGACCGTGGGCACCGGCAGTACGCCAGCGGGAACGTCAACGGTTGGACCCAGCTCCGCGGCTTCCAGGAACTCTGGTTCGGCGTGAACTACAACGACGAGGGATCCCATCGCCACGAGACCCGCAGCACCGTCCGGCTCGAGGACGGCGGCCGCGCTGCGATCCCCGGCGGCGGGCCCCTGATCAGCGAGCCGACGACCTACGGCGGCTGGTTCGGCGGGTTGACCGATTCACGCAAGGATCTCGTCTTCCGCCTCGAAGGGAACCTCTGGCTCGACACCGCCGACAACCGGGCGGTCAGCGGCGAGATCGCCGCGGACTGGAACCAGTCCAGCGCGGTCCGCCACGAGATCGAGATCGGCTACTCCGACCGCACCGACGACACCCAGCACCTCGGCAACTTCGAGAACGCCGGCGGAGGGATCGGCGGGGTGAGCTACGTGTTCGGGGGGATCCACCAGCGGACGCTCGACCTCACGCTGCGCACGAGCCTGCTGTTCAGCCGCGACCAGTCGCTGGAGATCTACGCCCAGCCGTTCCTGACCGTCGGGGACTACGAGAACGCCAAGGAGCTGGCGCGGCCCGACAGCTACGACTTCCGCCCGTACGACCGCGACGGGTTCCGCGCCGCCGACCACGACTTCCGCTACGGCGCGGTGAACCTCAACGCCGTCTACCGCTGGGAATACCGGCCGGGCAGCACCTTCTACCTCGTCTGGACG
This sequence comes from Candidatus Eiseniibacteriota bacterium, assembly GCA_014729455.1. GTDB lineage: Bacteria > Eisenbacteria > RBG-16-71-46 > CAIMUX01 > VGJL01 > WJJW01. The sequence continues at coordinate 1,043 of WJJW01000211.1, read as the reverse complement.
CACAGCCGCTCGTCGTACGACGAGCGCCGGTTCTTCGACGATCCCGGTCGCTTCGGCAACGACCTCGACGGCGCCGGCCTGTTCGACAACGAGCCGGAGAACGTCCTGCTCGCGAAGCTCAGCTACTGGTTCTCGATCTGACCCGGCGGCGGGCCCCGGCCACGCCCGGTGCTTGATCCCGGCCCGCCGACCGGCTAGAATTCGCGCAAGTCGCACGTTTCCAGATGCCCGTCTTCTGTCCGGGGCGGCGACTCGGCGGGCGGTGCCGGTCGAGTTCGAAGAAGGCGGGCATCCTTCCATCCCGCCCGCGGTCTCGCTCCGTCAATATCCCGACTGCGTCGCGGTCCCCATCCCCGGTCCGAGCACGATCGCGTTGTCGAGCAGCCGTCCGGTTCCGTGGAAGTAGGCGCGGTAGATCGGATTCCCGAGAAACGCGATGACCTGCCCGCCCCCGATCCGCTCCCGGCAGAGATAGGCGGTCGACTCCCACCGTTCGCGTCCCTCCGGCCACAGCAGCCCCGACAGGCGCAGCGACTCCGCCGGCGCGAACCGGCCGACCGTCTCCACCGGCTGCCGCGCCATCAGCGCGAGATCGGTCCGGACCATCACCGGCACGCGTCGTCCCGCGCCGGCCGCGAGCCAGTGCGACGCATCCAGGTCGGCGCGCAGGAGCACCCCGTCGGGACTGAACCGGCGGCTCCACTCGTCCTGCGTCGCGTCGACGGCCGCCGAGTCTCCGCTTTCCGGAATCGGCTCCGGCCGCGCGATCGCCCCGGCCGCACCCGCGCGGAGCCGCTCCTCGTCGACCTGCAGGCCGGCCAGCCCGCGCTCGCGGACCGCCTCGGCCCGGTAGGCGGGCAGCTCGTCGAGTACCTGCCGGTAGGCACGAATCGCGCTGAACGGCTCGACCCCGCCGAAGAGGATCCAGCTCGACTCGCCGAGCGTGATCAGGGTCCCGCCGCGGTCGACCCAGTCGGCGAGGGCCGGGAGTCCTTCCGCCTCGAGGGAGGCGGCGATCGTCGGACCGCGCCCCGGCGACGCGT
>WJJW01000210.1 GCA_014729455.1 Candidatus Eiseniibacteriota bacterium | reverse complement strand
GGATGCGCTTGGGGGAGGCCTGTCGGGAGTAGAACCCGGCCCGCTTCCAGCGCCAGTCGGTCGGCTGGCGATGGAAGGGGCAGGTGGGGTTCGGGCAGTGCGGCGGATTGAACGGACGAGAACGCTTGGGCATGGCCAGCAGGCCATGCACGAGTCAGGCCAGCTGCAATCTTCGAAACACAATCGACGGGCTACGGACGGACGAATTTCGACTCGTCGACCCCTTCGTTGATCGTCACCATCTCCACCTGACCGGTGGCGAACGGCTCCCCGTCGTGGAGGATCTCGATCGAATGCGGGACCTGCACCGGCCCGATCGGCCGGTAGTCCCCCAGGATCTCGGTCGTCTCGACCGGACCCATCATCGACTTCCCGCGGTAGCGCATCCCGACCGGCCGCCCCGATCCCGGATCGAGGAACAGGGTGAGCGTCTCGAACGGCTCCCCGCGCAGCAGGACCGCCTCGCTCTCCGTATCGGCGAACGTCTGCGTTCCGAGCGCCTGCGCCTCGACCGACTCGATCCCGTCGAAGAGGTGCGCCAGCTCCCGGGCCTGGTTCTTCTTCAGTTCGGCCAGCTCCTCGGGCGTGAGATCCTCGATCCCCTGCATCCCCTTCTTCCATCCACCCTCTTCGCCGAAGACCATCACCATCTCTCCGAACGGGAGCTTCTGCGAGACGTAGCTGTCCCCGTCCGACGCCCAGATCGACTCCACCGTGACCGGCATCGTCTGCCCCTGCATCGTCACCGAGAGCTTCGTCTGCATCGCCATGTTTTCGATCGACGACCAGGCTTCGGTTCCACCGGTCGCCTCGACCGCGCGGTGCAGGAGCTCCTTCCCATGAGCGAGCGCCTCGGGGGTCGCTTCGGCGACCTCCGCCCCCGGCGGCTCCGGGATCGTCAGGTCGACGCTTTCGTACTCCATGCCGAGGCTCGAGAGCGGATCGGCGAAGTCCTCTTCATTCCCGAGGACCAGCATCTGCAGGTCCTCCGGATGGATGTGCCGCTGCGCCGCCGCCAGCAGATCGTCGGCGGTGAGCTGCTTGACCTGCTCGGGATACCGCGCGGTGAAGTCCTCGGGGTATCCGAAGAAGTCGAGATACGCCATCCGGTTGGCGATCTGCGGCTTGGAGGCGAACTGGAACACGTAGGAGTTGAGGATCCCGTCCTTCGCGCGTTGCAGCTCCTCGTCGGTCACCGGCTCCCGCGTCACCTTCTCCACCTCACGCCGCATCAGATCGAGCACGACCAGCGCCGAATCGCTCCGGGTCCCGGCGTAGGCGAGGAAGATCCCCGGTCGCGGAACGCTGGTTCCGGAGCTGGAACCGGCGGCATAGGCGAGCCCGCGCTTGGTGCGCACCTCGTTGAACAGCCGCGACGAGAACCCTCCTCCGAGGATCTCGGTGAGCACGTTGATCGCCGCGTAGTCCGGGCTGTCGGCTTTCAGGCCGATGTGCCCCATCGCGATCCACGTGTTGGTCATTCCCTCCTTCTCGGCGTAGGCGAGCCCACCGCCCGGCTCGATCGATGGGATCGGAGGCTGCTCCGGCGGGGGGTCCCCCGACGTGGTCCAGCCGGCGAACAGCCGCTCGATCCGGTCCTTCATCTTCTTCGCCGAGAAGTCCCCCACGATCGTCAAGTACATGCGATCGGGGTGGAAGTGCTCTGCGTGGAACCCGACCAGATCGTCGCGCGTGATCGCCTCGACCGTCGCGTACTCCGGATGGAGCGCATACGGATGCTCCCCGCCCCAGATGATCTTGGGAAGCTCGCGGAAGAGGATGTCCATCGGCTCGTCGTTTCGGCCGGCGATCTCCCGGCGCACGGAGACCTTCGCCAGCTCGATCTTCTCCTCGGGGAACGTCGGGTTGCGGAGCAGATCCGCGAAGATCGGAAGGACGTCGTCGAGGTTCTCCGAGAGGCACCAGAAGCTGCCGGATCCGTTGGTCTCTCCGATCCCGAACTCGACGCTCGCCCCGATGTTCTCCAGGGAGCGGTCGATCTCGTCACCGGGGTACGTCTCGCTGCCGCCGGTGCGGAGCACCGTTCCCGTCATCTCGGCGAGGCCGACCTTGTCGACGGGATCGAGCATCGAGCCGACGCGGATCAGCGCGCGGCCGCGGATGACCGGAAACTCGTCGTCTTCGAGGAGGTAGAGCACCATCTGGTTGGACAGCACGATCCGCTCGACGTCCGGGAGGTCGAACTCGGGGAGCGGCGGATACTCCAGCTTGCTCCGATCCCAGAGTTCCTCCTCCGCCGCGAGCGCGGTTCCCGCGCAGACGGCGACGATCGCGAGCAGCACCAACGGACACAGCAGGTTTCGTCGCATCACCATCCCCTCCTCAGGACGCGTCCGCCGTCTGGCGCAGGATCCCGACCGTGCGGTTCTCCTTGCGCAGGCACTCGCGCGCCGCTTCCATCACGTCCTCGACCGTGATCGCCTCCACTCTGTCGACCTGCGAGAAGAGGTTCCGCCAGTCCCCGGTCAACACCTGGTAGGTGGCGAGCTGGCCGGCGATCCCCTGATTCGACTCCACCTGGCGCCAGAAGCGCGCCCGGAAGCGAGTCTTGACCCCTTCGAGCTCCTCGGGCGTCGCCGGTTCCTCTGCGAGCATTTGCTCGATCTCGGCATCGAAGGCGGCCAGCGCCGAGTCGGGATCCACTCCGGAGGCCGGCACGATGTAGAAGAACATCAGGTTCGGGTACTTCCTCCCCGGAAAGCCGGTGGATGCCCCGACCTGGACGGCGATCTGGTCCTCCTTGACCATCTTCGTGTACAGGCGGCTCGACCGCCCGTCACCGAGGATCTCGGACAGCGCGTCGTACGCCACGTAACGCGGATCGGCGAACTCCGGCATGTGGTATCCGACGAAGATCGTCGGCTGGGCCTCGTCTTCGATGATGACGATCCGCTCCCCCTTCTGCTCCGGCTCGACGGTGTCGACCGGCGGGGGGGCTGGGGCGTCGGAGATCCCGGCGAAGTACTTGTTCGCCAGCTTCTCGACCCGGGCGGTCTCCACGTCGCCGACGACCGCCACGACCATGTTCTTGGCAACGTAATGCTGCTCGAAGAACGCGAGTGCTTCCTCGCGCGTGAAGGTCTCGAGGTCGGAGCGGTGGCCGATGATCCCGTAGCCATAGGGGTGCGCGACGAACGCGGTCTGGATGAACGACTCGTAGAGCCTTCCCGTGGGGCTCGACTCGACCCGCATCCGTCGCTCCTCGATGACGACGTCCCGTTCCTTGTAGAACTCGCGAAGGACGGGATTCGCCATCCGGTCCCCCTCCATCAGTGCCCACAGCTCGAGCCGGTTCGCGGGAAGGTTGTACATGTATTGCGTGTAGTCGGCGGCGGTGAAGGCATTCAAGCCGACGACCCCTTCCTGCTCCAGCAGCTCGCTGAACCCATTGGAGACGACGAACGCGTCGGCCTCCTTCTGGGCCTCCTTGAACGCTGCCTCCAGAGCGCTGACCGTCTCCGGATCGGCGAGGTGACGCTTCCGCTTCTCCGCCAGGAGAGCATGCCAGGCCTCCTCGACCCGATCGAGAGCCTCGCGCTCCGCCTCGAAGTCGGTGGTCCCGATGTGCGGGGTGCCCTTGAACGCCATGTGCTCGAACATGTGGGCGATCCCGGTGATCCCCGTCACTTCGTCCACGCCGCCCACGTTCACCGCCGTCCGGAAGGAAAAGACCGGCGCCTCGTGCCGTTCCAGCACGAGCACCTTCAGCCCGTTGTCCAGGGTGATTTCCTCGACCTGCTTCTCCAGCGCGGCGAACCCGCCCTCCCCGGCCCGGCTGCTTCCGGCCGGAGCCAGCAGGAGAGCGACCGCGCAGGCGACGGCGGCCACCAGTGATATCCGCTTCATCCTCTCGACCCCTTTCGTTCCCTTGCCAGAAGGCCCCGACGCGGGACGCGTCCGGGGCTATCCGGTAGCGTGACAGAGCGTTCCGGAATCGGCAACCGGAATTCGGCCTCCGTTTCGCCCCTGGCGGGGAACCGCTGTCGTGCGCTAGCTTCACCGCAACGGAATCCGGTTTGTCGAAGGGAGAGAGGAAGATGACGGCACTGGAATCGGTCTCGCGCGTCTTGAAGAAGGAGCTGGTCGCGCGTCTTCCATCGGCCCCCGCCGAGGTCGACCCGCCGCTGTCGAGACCGCCCGATCCGTCGCTCGGAGACCTGGCCGTGGCGGCGTTCCCGCTGGCCAAGACGCTGCGGCAGCCGCCCGCGCGGATCGCCGCGGAATGGGTCGAGCGTCTGGAGCCCGGGACCGCTCTCGGAGCGCTCCGCCTCGACCGCGCCGAGGCGGTCGGCGGCTTCGTCAATCTTCGCTTCGAGACCGAATCGCTGCTCGCGGCGGCCTGCCGGGCGGTGGCCGAGATGGGGGACGCTCCCGCCTGGACCACGTCCGGGGCCGGCACGAAGGTCATGGTGGAGTACTCGAGCCCGAACACGAACAAACCGCTCCACCTCGGCCACGTGCGCAACAACGCGATCGGCATGGCTCTGTCGAATCTGCTCGAGGCGTGCGGGTACGAGGTGGTCCGCGTGAACCTGGTCAACGATCGCGGGATCCACATCTGCAAGTCGATGCTGGCGTACCGGACGTGGGGCGGAGGAGAGACGCCCGCCGACACCGGCGAGAAGGGGGACCACTTCGTCGGCCGCTGGTACGTGCGCTACGACCAAGCGCTCCGTGAAGAGCGGGCCGCGTATCTCGAG
>WJJW01000209.1 GCA_014729455.1 Candidatus Eiseniibacteriota bacterium | reverse complement strand
GTCCTGCTCGACCTCGGGGAGACGCTGGACGTCGACTCGGTCGCCTGCGGCGCGGTCCCCTGCTCGTTCGAGCGGCCGGATCCCGACCGGCTCGCGGTCACGCTTCCGGGGTTCCTGAGCGAAGGGGACAGCACCACCGTCTTCGTCGCCTACCACGGGACCCCCGGGCCGGCCTACTTCGGCGGGTTCGAGTTCTACTCGAGCCACGGCGAGGAAGGCGACGCGTTCCCGGTGGTTTCGACGCTCAGCCAGCCGGACCGCTCGCGAGAGTGGCGCCCCTGCAAGGACGTGATGGACGACAAGTCGACCCTCAGCTTGACCGTCGAGACGCCGCCCGGGTTCGTCGTCGCCGGAAACGGCAATCGGATGCGGGAGGAGACCGACGGGGAGCGGATCCGCACGACCTGGGAGACGTCGTATCCGATCGCGCCCTACCTGGTCAGCTTCGCCGCGACGGACTACGCCGTGTGGACCGAGACGTACCACGCCGCGGACGGCGACAGCGTCCCGCTGCTCTTCTATGCGTATCCGGAGGACGAGGCGCCGGCCCGAACCGACTTCGCGGTCACGCACGAGGCTCTCGACGCCTTCGAGGCGCGGTTCGGCCCCTATCCGTTCCGGAACCGGGAGATCGGCTGGGAGAAGCTCGGTGTCGCCCAGTTCGCCTGGTCGAGCGGGGCGATGGAGCACCAGACCTGCGTCAGCTACGGAGAGCGGTTCGTGACCGGAGACCGATCGTACGACTGGGCGCTCGCCCACGAGATCGCGCACCAGTGGTGGGGCGACGCGGTCACGCCTGCCACTCTGGACGACATCTGGCTGAACGAGGGATTCGCCACCTACTGCGAGGCGCTCTTCGCGGAGGCGCAGGAAGGGACCTCCGGTTACCGAGACTGGATGCGACGCCTGCGGAGATCGGTCAACGTGGAATACCCCGGCACCGTGGTGCGTCCCCTCGCTCCGTTCAACGCCACCGTCTACCGGAAAGGCGCCTGGACGATGCACATGCTCCGGCACGTGCTCGGGGACGAGATGTTCTTCGAGGCGCTCGACCGGTACTACCGGGAGCACGAGCATAAGACGACCTCGACGGCGGAGTTCATCCGCATCGTCGAGGAGACGGCGGCCCGCGATCTGCGCTGGTTCTTCCTCCCGTGGCTGTACGGAACCGGGCGGCCCCAGCTCTCCTGGGACTGGTGGGTCGACGACGTCGGAGGCGCGCCGCAGGTCCGTCTGTTCGTTTCCCAGACGCAGAGCGAGCCCGACTACCCGGTCGGAACCCCCTACTCCGCGCCGCCGGATCACTTCTCGTTCCCGCTCGTGGTCCGGGCCTACGCGGGCGGCGACAGCATCGAACGGACCGTCTTCATCGGACGGCGCGAGGAGGTCGCGGTCCTGGACGGGCTGCCGTTCGTCCCCGACCGGCTCGCGCTGGACCCCGACGAATGGATCCTGCGGGAGATCGCCGAGCGCGGGGTCGGCCTGCCGCAGGCTCGCCTCAGCGTCTCCCCCAATCCGACCGCGGGGCCCACTCTCCTTCTGGTCCGGGTGGAGCCGCGGCGCGCCGTCGACGTGGAGATCTACGACGTCGCCGGCCGGCGCGTGCGCGTCCTGGATCGGCTGGAAACGGCCGGGTTGCACCGCGTGCCCTGGGACGGGAGGAGCGAGGAGGGACGCGCCGTCGCGGCGGGGCTGTACTTCGCGCGGGCGGGGGGCGGCGAGGCCGCCCGGATCGTGATCGCCCGCTGAACCTCTCGTGACGCGCCGCCCTCTGGAGCCGTACCGCGCGCTCCTCGCCGACAACCCCGAGTTCCGGAGGCTCTGGTTCGGGCAGATCATCAGCCAGCTCGGCGACTGGTTCAGCTCGATCGCGATCTACTCGCTCCTGATCGAACGCACCGGCAGCGGCGAAGCCGTCGCTCTGGCGATGCTTGCCCAGTTCCTTCCGATGTTCGTGATCGGTCCACCGGCCGGCGTGCTGGCCGATCGGGTCGACCCTCGGAGGATCCTCATCGTCACCGACGTTCTGCGCGCGGTCGTGGTCGCCGGACTGATCCTCGCCGAGCGGCGCAGCGGGGTCGGTCTGGTCTACGCCCTCCTGATCTCCCAGGTCGTCCTCTCCGCCTTCTTCGAGCCGGCCCGCGCGGCGCTGGTTCCGACGGTGACGAAGCGCAAGGACTGGCTGGCGGCGAACACGCTGGCCGGGATGACCTGGAGCGTGATGCTCGCCCTCGGCGCCGGACTCGGCGGCGGCGTGTCGGCGCTCCTGGGCCGGGCCGCGGCCTTCGGGATCGACTCGGTGACGTTTCTCGCCTCCGCGGCGGTCCTCTGGGGACTGCGGTCGCGCCAGCCGGATCCCTCCGAGGAGCGCGGGCTCGCGGCGCCGGCCCGCGAGTTTCGCGAGGGGCTCGCCTACGTCGCGCGGAACCGGGGGCTGGCGGCGATTCTCTCGGTCAAGTCGCTCTGGGGGATCGGCGGCGGGATCCTGCTCCTCTATACGGTGTTCGGGGAACGGCTCTTCCCGCTCGGCGAGGGGGCGGCCGCCTCGATCGGGCTGCTCTACGCGGCGCGCGGGATCGGGGCGGCAGTCGGGCCGATCCTCGGGCGGTGGCTGCTCGGCTCCTCGCCGGAGAAGCTGCGGCGCAACATCGCCCTCTCCTTCTTCCTCGGCGGGATCTGCTACCTCGGGTTCGCACAGGCGCCGAACCTTCCGGTGGCGCTCGTCCTGGCGTTCGGCTCGCACATCGGCGGGAGCATGATGTGGGTCTTCTCCACCACGCTGCTTCAGCTCGCCTGCCCGGAGAGGC
>WJJW01000208.1 GCA_014729455.1 Candidatus Eiseniibacteriota bacterium | reverse complement strand
GTTCTGGAACGTGTCCCACGTCGTCTCGGCGATGACCGGGTTCGCGAACTCCCAGAGCCGGTTCTGCTCGTGGTACCGGGCGAGCTGCTGGCCCTCGGGATCGACGGCGGCGAGGAAGATGTTCTGCGCGAAGGTCCCCTTCTCCTGATCGAAATTGCTCGTCTGGGCCGCGATGACGAGGTGGTCGCCCGCGTAGCGTCCCCCGATCAGCGCGGGGAATCCCTCCCCTTCCACCTCCGGCGCCGGCATCTCGCCGGCCGGGTCGCCCTCGGGGGTCAGGATCACGACCTTCGGCGGTGCCGCCTGGAGCACGCCGAGGTTTCCGTCCGGCATGAAGAAGAGCCCCGACGGCGAGCGGAACTCGCCCGGCCCCTCCCCCTCGCGCCCGATCGTGCGGATCCACTCCCCCTCGGGGGAGAAGACCTTCACCTCGGCGAGCTGGGAATCGAGCAGGTAGAGGTTCCCCTCCTCGTCGCGGGTCATCCTCGCGATCAAGCCGAAAAACTCGTTCTCCGCGTCGGTATCCCCCCCGATCTTCCACAGCCTCTCCGCCTGGATCGAGACGGTGCCGTTCATCGGTTCCGCGGGGTTGCGCACCTGGAGCGTTCCGTCCTCCATCACCTCCTCTCCGGCCCACTCGGCCGCAGGGGCGGGAAGGACCACGAAGCAGAGGGCGCTGAAGAGCCCGAGCGATCGCATCGCGAGGGTCGCGAGCGCTCGGGCGCGGGTGGGTCGGGTCGGCTGTATCCGGTTCATCGACGTCTCCTCGATTGGCGCGGTCCCGTCGGACCGCCTTCACCTCGTCCGCGGCTCCGGCCACACGGGAACCGCTCGTCGGATGATACCGTCCTCCCGGTCGACTTGTTGCACCTAATCCGGGATCCGCGCGGATCCCTTCGGATGGACGGCATCCGTCCCCCTGGTGTTCAATGCGATTCGGGCGCGCCGATCGCGGAGACGATCCCACAGCAGGATCCGCACCGAGGAGGGGATGATGGGAGAGGAATCGATCCGCTTTCGCCCGGTCCGGCGGGAGGATCTTCCGGTCCTCCGGGCGATTGCGGCCGCCACGTGGGACGGAGAGGACTACCTCGCCGCCGTGGCCGAGAACTGGATCGCCGACGACGGATATTTCGCGGGAATCCTCCTCGATGGGCGGCTCGTCGGATGCGGTCGCGTGCTCCCCCTGGCTCCCGAGATCGCCTGGCTGGAGGCGCTGCGGATCGAGCCGGAAGCGCGCGGCCGCGGCCTGGGCCGGCGGATGTCCGCCCATCTCCTGGCCCATTGCCTGGAGCGCGGCTACCGCCGCCTGCTCTTCTCGACCTACTTCCGCAACGAGGAGACGATCCGGATCACGGAGCCGGTCGGATTCCGGCGCATCGGCGTCTACACCAATCTGGAGAACCGGGAGCCGGCGGCCGGCATGCGGTCCCGCGGGCCGGTCCCGGAGGTCGTCGCCGAGGACGGTCTACCCGAGATCGATGCGATCCTCGGCAACGACTGGCTCTTCGTGCCTCCCGAGGCGCAGCGGCGGGACCGCTTCTTCCCGCGCGCGGTCACGCTCCGGAGCGGACCGGTCCGGATGGTCGTCTGCGACAACCTGAAGCTCCCGCGAACGGTCCTGGAGATCGCGTGGTTCGAGGGGGACGACCGCGTGGCGATCGGCGCGTGCCTCCGGGAAGCGCTGCGCCGGGCGGACCGCGAGGGAAGGGACCGGGTCCACCTGATGGCCCCGGCCGGAACCGAGCTGGGGCCATTCCGCGCGCTCGGCTTCGACCCGTTCGAGAAGAGCGAGGACGTGTTTCTCTACGAGGGGCTCGCGGATCCGCGGACGCGCGGCTCGACCTCCCTCCGCCCGCCCCGGCCTTGACGCCCGCCGCGGCGGAGGATTGAATGGCTTCGTTCCCGGCCAGGGAATCAACGGGGCGACGCCTCTCCGGACGCGGAGAAGCCCGGAGCACGGAGGCGCCGTAGGGCCGCCCCCGGCGATCGGCCGCCGGCGGGACTGCACGGGAGACGGGATGATGATCAGAGGCCGCATGTTGAAATGGGCCGTCGCGGCGTGGTCGCTGGCGGCCGTCGGGTGCTCGTCGGTCGAAAGGAGCGAAGAACCAGTGCGTTTGATCCCGATGCGGGACTTCTTCCGGGATCCGGAGAAGAGCCGCTTCCAACTCTCCCCGGACGGGACGCGCCTCGCGTTCCTGATGCCCTGGGAAGGGAGACTGAACGTGCACGTCCAGGAGGTCGGGGGAGAGACGGCGACCCGGATCACCGAGGCGACGGAACGCAGCATCCTCGGCTTCGGCTGGGCGAACAACCAGCGGATCGTCTACATCCTCGACCAGGGCGGGGACGAGAACTACCATGCCTACGCGGTCGACATCGACGGATCCAACTTCCTCGACCTGACCCCGTTCGAGGGGGTCCGGAGCCAGATCGTCGACATCCTCGAGGACGACGACGAGGAGATGATCCTCTCCATGAACGACCGCGACCCGCGTGTGTTCGACGTCTACCGCGTGAACGTCGATACGGGCGAGCGCACCCTGATCGCGGAGAACCCCGGCAACATCATGGGCTGGGGAACCGACAACGACGGAAAGCTCCGCATCGCCGTCGCCACCGACGGGGTCAACCAGAGCATTCTCTACCGGAAGACCGAGTCGGAGCCGTTCGAGACGGTGGTCACGACCGACTTCCGAGAGACGATCCAGCCGCTCCACTTCACGTTCGACGACCGGTACCTCTACGTCTCCTCGAACATCGGGCGGGACAAGCAGGCGATCTTCCGCTACGACCCGGAAACGAACGAGCATCTGGAGATGATCTACGAACATCCGGAGGTCGACGTCGACGTTCTTCTCCGCTCGAAGGCGCGGAAGGTGATCACGGGCGTGGCCTATTCCACGGACAAGCGCGGCTACCACTTCTTCGACGATCATCGCGAACGGATCCAGGAGCGACTCGAGACGGCCCTTCCCGGCTACGAGGTCGTGATCTCGAGCAGCAGCCGCGACGAGTCGAAGCTGCTCGTCCGCACGTTCAGCGACAAGTCCCTGGGGGCCTACTACCACTACGACGTCGAGCACGACGCCCTGACCAAGCTGGTCGACGTCAGTCCGTGGCTCGACGAGGACGAGCTCTGCGACATGGAGCCGATCGAGTACGCGGCCCGAGACGGTCTGACGATTCACGGCTACCTCACCCTTCCCGCAGGAACCGAGCCGCGCAATCTCCCGGCCGTCGTCCTGGTACACGGGGGTCCGTGGCATCGGGACAACTGGGGATTCAACCCCGAGGTGCAGTTCCTCGCCAACCGCGGCTACGCCGTGCTCCAGGTGAACTTCCGCGGCTCCACCGGCTACGGCAAGGAGTTCTGGACCTCTTCGTTCAAGCAATGGGGACGGGCGATGCAGGACGACGTCACCGACGGGGTCCGCTGGCTGATCGACCGGGGGATCGCCGATCCGGAGCGAATCGGGATCTACGGAGGCTCGTACGGCGGCTACGCCACCCTGGCCGGCCTCGCCTTCACGCCGGAGCTCTACGCCTGCGGGGTCGACTACGTCGGCGTCTCCAACATCTTCACGTTCCTCGAGTCGTTCCCACCCTACTGGGAGCTCGGCCGTCAGATGATCTACGAGATGGTCGGCGACCCCGAGGAAGATCGGGAGCTGCTCGAGCAGGTTTCCCCCTACTTCCACGCCGACCGGATCCGGGCTCCGTTGTTCGTCGCGCAGGGGGCGAACGATCCCCGCGTGAAGAAGGCCGAGTCCGACCAGATCGTCGAGGCGTTGCAGGCCCGAGGGATCGACGTCCCGTACATGGTCAAGGAGGACGAGGGGCACGGCTTCTACAACGAAGAGAACAAGTTCGACTTCTACGGGGCGATGGAGCGGTTTCTGGCGGAGCATCTCGGCGGGAGGGCCGAGGAAACGAGCGCCGCTCCGGAAGGATAGGCCGTACCGAAGGGAGTCATCCGCATGAAGGAACCGGACGAGCCGGGCGACCGGCCGCGGTCGATCGAGGCGTTTCGGCGAGAACGCGAGGCGCTGAACGAGATCGTCCTGGAGAACGCCGGTCTCGAGATGAAGCGCTTCTTCAGCCTCGACACGCAGGCGTACCGGGAGGGAGCGCTCCCGGCGAGGACGAAGGAGATGCTGGGGCTGGTCGCCTCGCTGGTCCTTCGCTGCGACGACTGCATCCTCTACCACCTGATCCGCTGTCGCGAAACGGAGGTCTCCGACGAGGAGCTGCGGGAAGCGATGACGATCGGCCTGGTCGTGGGCGGATCGATCACGATTCCGCACATCCGCCGCGCGATGAGCCGCTGGTTGGAGATGCGCGGGGGCGGCGACGCCGCCCCCGATCCGGCCCCCTAGTCGCTCAGGATGTGATCGAAGAGAAAGGTGTAGACCCGCGCGTAGGCGTCGATCGCCGCGCTCTTGCCGATCGCCCCGTGCCCCGACTCGACCTCCTCGTAGTAGAGCACGTCCTTGCCGAGACGGTCGAGAACGGCGGCGAAGCGGCGCGGACCGGAGGCGGGGACGCGCGGATCGTTGAACCCGGCGGTGAGGAGCAGCGGCCGTGTGATCGCTTCGGCCTCCCAGAGCGGGGAGAGCCTCCGGGTGAGCGGGCTGCCGACCTCCCCCATCTCCTTCTCCCAACCGGCCAGGAACGTCTGGTCGGAATGGAGGTTGGTCCAGTCGATGTCGGCGATCCCGACCTCGGAGACCGCGCAGGCGAACTTCTCCGGCGCATGGACCGAGAGGTAGTTGACCGTGTACCCACCGTAGGATGCGCCCCAGATCGCGGTGCGTTCCGGGCGGCTCCACCCTGCCGTATGCAAGTGGTCGATCGCCGCTTCGGCATCCTCCAGGGCCTGGAACCGGTTCTCCAGATTGTCCGCCCGCTCCCAGGCCGGGCCGTACCCGGTCGAGCCGCGAACGTTCGGGAACAGGTAGATCACCCCGCGTGAAAGGCCGAAGGCGATGTTCCTCTGGAACCACGGCCGGCTCTGGCCCGGTGGACCGCCGTGGTACTCGACGATGCAGGGGTTCGCGCCGTCCTTCTCGACGCCGGGGGGAAGGTACAGGAGCGCGGGGATCTCCGTTCCGTCGGTGCTCGGATACCGGATCACCTCGACCTGGACGTCGGAGAAATCGTAGCCGAAGTCGGAAACCCTCCCGATCGGCCGCGGCGTCTTCGCGTCCCTCTCGTGATAGAAGGCCGCCGGAGGGGTCGACGGGGAACTGAAGTCGAAGACGAGCTGCCCGAGCCGGTTGGCGTGGAGCCCATCGACGATCCCCACGCCGGGCATCGGGACCGCGCGGACCTTTCCCTCCAGCTCGACCGCCACGAGGTCGGAATAGCCGTCCCGGTTCAAGGCGAGGAACGCCTCTCCGCTCTCGGGCTGGAAGAAGACCCCATCGGTCTCCACGCCGGGGTCGTAGACGACGTGCATCTCCTCCGGAGCGACGGGTCGGTCCCCCGGCCGGAACATCGCGAGCTTCATGAATTCCTCTTCGTCGGAGAGCGCGTCGGTCAGGGCGACGACCCGGCCGTCCCGCGTGTAGTCGGCCGACCAGAAGAGATGCGGCTCGGTGATCTCCCGGACGGTTCCCGTTTCGGTGTCGAACTCGATGAGCTGCCCTTCCGAGAAGGAGAGGTAGCGCAGACAGAGGATCCGTCCGTCGAGATGGTCGACCGGAAAGAAGGCGCCGGGCTCGGTATAGAGCGTGTCCACGATCCCCGTCGAGACCGTGTACTGGGCGAGCCACATCTGTTCCCGGTTGTCGATCGAGAAGAAGAACGAGTCGTCGTCGACGATGTGGGGCAATCCGTAGCGGACCGAGCGATCCTCCAGCAGCACCCGGTGCGTGCCGTCCCGCTCGAACCGGTAGAGGTCCCAGTTCTCGTCGCCGTGCACCATCACCTGGAGGTAGAGGAACCTCCCTTCGGGATCGATCCGGTGGTTTCCGATCTCCAGCCCTCGATCGGTCCAGCCGTTCGGAGTGATCTGGATCGGCCAGCTCCAGGGGCGATCCACGTAGAAGAGCGCCGCCTTGTCGCCGGTGATCCTCATCTGGAAGACGATCCGACCCGTCTCGTCGATCGTCGGAGAGCCGATGTAGTCGACTCCGAACAGCGCGGCCAGGTCCCGGCGGATCGAGGACCAGCGCGGCGAACCTTCCAGCGTCTCCTTGGTCTTTGCATTGTGCGCTTCGATGAAGGTGAGGATCCGGGTCGTGTCCTCGACGACCCACGGATCGACCTCTTCCAGGATCTCCTCGATCGAAGGGGAGGACGCGGCCGGGGCGGCGAGTCCGACGAGGGCGGCCAGAAGCCAGACCGCGAGAGTGCGAACCATCTTTGCGACCTTCCTTTCTCGGATCCGGCGGGCGAGCGCCGGTGGATCAGGTCTCCTTCCCGTCCAGCAGGAGGAGCCCGCGTTCGATGCTTTCCCCCGCCTGGCCGCCGGCGGCCTGCAGCTCGGCGAGCCGATTCCGCACGGTCTCCCGCCAGGGCGGCGAGAGCCGGTTGCGCACGGCCAGCTCGAGCAGCTCCCAGCGGAGCAGCCAGTCACGGGGATGGCGCTCTTCGAGCTCCCGGTGGATCTCCTCGAGGCGATCGGCGGCGCTTGCCGCCCGACCGGACTCGCGGATCTCCCGGACCTCGCCGTACAGACCGTTCAGAGCGCGGTTCCGGTCCGTCAGGTTCGTCTTGTGGACACCCGGCTCGTAGGCGTCCCCTCCCGTGGCCAGGAGGTAGGCGTGGCGATCCGCCGCGTTTCCGTAAACGCTCTCCACCTTCGCCCCGCAAGCGAGATCGAACGGCCCCTGCTCGGGACGATGCAGGATCTCCTCGCCGCGGCGGACGGTGCAGTCTTCGAACCGGAGCAGGAGGCGCCTGCCGTTCGTCTTCGTCTCTCCGGCGAAGCGTCCCTCGACGACGAGGCCCGACGCGAAGGCGAGCCGCCCCTTCCGGTCGCCGGAGAAGCCGTGCTCCCGCAGATCCACCCCGTCCGGTTCGTGCAACGCCCCGCCCCCCTCGAGCGGCCCGATCGGCGACAAGTAGCCGTGCGGGCGATCCTGTGGACCGTTCCCGTCGAGCTCGGAGTCCCCGTAGGCGATCTGCGTCGGGCCGATCATGTGCAGGATCTCCAGGGTCGTCTCCGGCCCGTTCGTCCCGTCGGAGACGACTCCGCTGACCTGGAGGCCCGAGTCGAACTCGACCGTGCAGACGGTGCGGCCCTTCTTGGCGACGGCCAGCCCCTCCGCGCCGCCCCGGCGGAACGCCATCCGATCGGCCAGCTCCTCGAGCAGATCGATCAGGTGATCGAAGTCCGGGGTCACGAAGAGCTGCGGCTGCGGCTCGGTGATGTTGAAGTCCTGATGGATGCAGTCGATGTCGAGCGGGATCTTGCGGACCTGGTCGGTCAACGCGTGGTAGCTCTCCCCGATCGAGGAGAGCAGCCCGGCGCCGTAGATCTGCGGATCCTCGAGCGTCCCGACCAGCCCGTATTCGGTCGTCCACCAGCCCAGCCGGGTCACCCAATCGACCTCGCTGTCATAGGCCAGCTCCGCCAGACGGCGCTCGAGGTTTTCCTCCGCCTCGCGGATCTCCTCCGCGGTCGCGTCGGGCCGCTCCTTCGTGTCGGAGAGGCGTCGGATCGCGTAATAGGCGTTCATGTTCTCTTTCGAGAAGATCGCGCGACGGGCCACCTCCCCGTAGCTCCGCAGGTACGCGGCGTAGGCCGGATCGGCGATGATCGGCGCGTGTCCGGCGGCCTCGTGAACGATGTCGGGAGCCGGCGTGTAGTTCAGATTCTCGATCTTGCGCATGTCGCAGGCGATCGGCAGGAGGCCGAGCGACTGGAACTCCAGAAACGCCGCCGGCGGGATGAATCCGATCACCGGAACGGCCCGCCACTGGAACTTCCGCAGTCTGCGATCCATCTCCTCGATGCGGGGGATCGACTCGACCGAGATCCCGGTCTCGCGCAGGCCGTCGAGGTACTTCCGGTGGGCGTGCTCGCCGTAGAAATCCTGCGCGATCGCCATGATGAAGCGCCATCCAGCCTGATCCATCGGCGTGTAGAGCGAGTAGTCCTGCTCCGACAAGTAGATCTCGAGGTGCGGTGGAATCGACTCCGTCAGCGGGTGGGGTTCCTCTCGAAGACCCATCCGTCGATCCTCCCTCCTGCGGCCGTTGCGTCGTATCGCCGGCAGCGCCCGGCACCGGCATGGCGGGACGGGCGCTCCTTCGTTTCCAGGGTCTCCGGAGCGCGCCGGTCTGTCAAGATCCAGCCTCTTCCAACATGAAGTGAGCCTGGGGGATGGGTCTGTTTCCAACATGAAATGAGCCTGGAGGCGGCGGGCATCCGTTCATGATCGGGGGATGCAGACCATCATGGACGACTCGCAGATCTCTACGTTGGAACAGGTTAAGGAGTTCCTCGAGGGCTCAGATCGGATCGCGATCTCGATCGCCTCGAAGGAGGACCGCTACGAGTGGGTTCGCCGGACTCTGGATCGGTTCCAATTCTTGAGGCTGGGACGCTCGGATCGGGGCGTGTTACTGCGCTACCTGAGCCACTTGAGCGGGTACTCGCGCGCTCAAATCACTCGCTTGGTGGCGCAGTACCGCAGGACAGGCAAGATCGAGCGACGGCACTGCCGCACGAACGGCTTCACCCACAAGTACACCCGGCAGGACATCCGCTTGCTGGCTCGGCTGGATGAGATCCACGGGACGCTCTCCGGTCCGGCCGCCAAGAAGCTCAGTGAGCGTGCCTACCACCGCTTTGGACAGCAAGAGTACGGGCGCCTGGCAAGGATCTCCGTGTCCCATCTGTACAATCTACGCCGCAGCAAAGCCTATCTGGGCAACCGTCGTCTGATCGAGAAGACACGTCCCAGCTCGGTGCGAATCGGTGAGCGACGTAAGCCACGGCCGAACGGCGCTCCAGGCCACATCCGGGTCGACACCGTCCACCAGGGCGATCTCGATGGGAAGAAAGGGGTCTACCACATCAACACGGTCGACGAGGTCACGCAATACGAGATCGTCGGCTGCGTGGAGAGAATCAGCGAGAGTCACCTCGTTCCGCTTCTGCAGGCTCTGATCGAGCAGTATCCATTTGAGATCCGAGGCTTCCACTCCGACAACGGCTCGGAGTTCGTAAACGGTCGCGTAGCCAGATTGCTTCAGAAGCTGCTGATCGAGTTCACCAAGACGCGAGCGCGCCAGGCCAATGACAACGCTCTCGTCGAGGCAAAGAATGGATGGGTGATCCGGAAGCACTTTGGCTACGCACACATTCCACAGAGATACGCACAGCAGATCGATGAGTATTGCCGCGAGCATCTGAACCCGTATCTCAACTTCCACCGCCCTTGCTACTTCCCGGTAACTTACACGGACAGGAGAGGAAAGACGAAGAAGCGCTATCCCTACTCGAGCATGACGACACCGTATGAGAAGCTGAAGGGACTTCCGGAGGCGAGCTCCCACCTGAGAAGTGGACTCACCTTCGAGATGCTGGATGACGCCGCCTACGCGATGAGCGACAATCAGGCGGCCAAGCGAATGAACCGAGCCCGGACGAAGCTCTTCCGGGCCATCTCAGAGCGGGAACCCGGAGCCGCCTGACGGCCATTTCCCTGTCGGAGGCCAGAGACCGGCTCCAGGCTCATTTCTCAGTTGGAAAACACTGCCCCCGACCCGTCGGGTCCCCCTCCGACGGCCGGTTGATCGACGCGTCGAGGGATGAGGATGGTGAAGGTCGACCCCTCTCCCACCTCGCTCGTCACCTCGACGGTTCCAC
>WJJW01000207.1 GCA_014729455.1 Candidatus Eiseniibacteriota bacterium | reverse complement strand
CGTACGTGCTGCTTCAGCAGGACGGATTGCTCTCCCCTTCCGCCGAGCTGGTTCACCACGCCAGCAAGGCGGTCCCGACCCTCGTCCTGTACCTGTGGGTGCTACGCCGGATCCGGCGCCCGTCGCTCATCTGGTCGGCGGTTCCGAGGCCGGCGGCATAGGGACGGCCGGGTCGCTCCCCGGCCGGCGATCGTGACCGAGCTGCAAGAGGCTCTCGATCCCTTCTCCGTACGGATCGAGCGTCAAGCGATGCTCCCAGCCGGCGTCCCGCGCGGACCCGGCTCCCTCTCGCTCCGGGCGGACGAGCAGGAACAGCCAGCGCCGCCCCCGCCGGGTCGGGATCGGCCCGGCCCACCGGCGAAGCAAGCCGAGCGCGACCAGTCCGGTGGTGAACCGCGCGTTGATCTCCACGATCGGCCGCAACCGCACCCCGTCTCCCGGGACCTCGTAGACGAACGAATCGATCCCGCAGGCGCCCCAGAATCCCCGCGCCGCGGCGGCGCGGCCGAGCGCGACCGCCGCTTCCCGGATCGCGCGATCGTGCACGGTTCCCGACTGGATCCCGCGGGCGGAGGTGATCCATCCCGCGTTGCCGCGATACGTCCCGCCCCGGCTCAGGAGCTGGCGGGTCGTTCCGATCACGGCGATCTCGCCGCCCCGGGAGATCCAGAGCTGGGTGGAGAGGTCGGCCCTCCGGAGTGCCCAGGGCTCGACGATCGCCCCACCCCGTGCAGCGAACCGGGCGGGATCCAGCGCCCGCAGGGCGGCCGCGTCCTGTCCGCCGCCCCGGAACCAGCCGCGCCCGCTGGTCCCGAAGCGCGGTTTCACGACGATCTCCTTCGCGAGCGCGTCCGGCCAGGAGGCCACGACCCGCTGGATCTCCGCGGCGAATCGCGCGCGGTCCGCGGCGGTTTCCGGAGCGAGGACCGCCGCGTGACGCGTCACCGGATCGGGGGGATCGAGATGCTCTCGAGCGAAGGCGAGCGCGAACGCCTTGTCATGGACCGCGGCGACCGCCTCCGGTGCCGGACCCGCCAGAGGAAGGGCCCGTTCCGCGGCGATCCCGCCCGCCGCGGCGTCGGAGTACCACGGGACCAGCCCTTCGAGAGCTCTCCATTCCGGGAAGACCGCCTCCCCCCCTTCGAACGGAAGCGTCTCCCACGGGCGGGCGCCTTCCCGGGGATCGAGCAGAGCGGCGGCGTCGCCGAACAGCGCCCCCCAAAGCGCCGGCAGGTTGCGAAGCGAGCGGTACGGACGGGCGGCTCCCCCGCCCTCTTCGGCGCCGAAGTTGGGATAGAGGAACGGGCCGGAAGGGGTCACGGCGACGGGCAGCGCAGGGGGAAACGGGCGGACCGGAGCCGGTGCGACGGAGTCATGCCAGGATGCGGGGCGACGGAGGCTCTTCCGTCAGCCCTTGCGTTCCTTCGCCTCGTTCGGCTCCTCCACCTTCTTCGAATCCTGCTCCCCCTCCTCCCCGCTCTTCATCCCGCCCTTGAACTCGTTGATCCCGCGCCCGAGCGAACGGGCCAGCTCCGGGATCCTCTTCGCCCCGAAGAGAATCAGGATGATGAGCAGGATGATCAGGATTTCGCGGAATCCCAGAGGTCCCATCTGCGTCCTTCCTTCCCGGGGCCCTCGGCCCCGCAGTGTCTAGCGGATCGGCAGGGAGTCGGGAAAATCCCCGCCGAGGATCAGCAGGGCGTCCGCCTCGGGGATCTCGGCGCGCTGCGTCATCCGGAGGCCGACCCCGAACTGCTCCCGGAGCGCGGCGGCGATCCGATCCACGGCGGCCCGGCGATCCGACCGCTGGACCACCAGCGTTCGAGCGTGGTCCATCCGGTCGGCGTTGCCGGTCTCGAAGACGTCGACCCCGCGCCGCCGGAACCAGCGCGATACCTCTCGCCCGAGACCCGGCCTCCCGCATCCGTTCAAGACTACCAGACTCGGCGATCCGGGGGTCGGCACAATCGGTTCGGGGAGATCCATCGCGGCGGGCACCGCCTCGGGACCGTCGCTTTCCCGGTCCCGGAGACCGAGATACAGACTGACGCAGAAGAAACCCACGAGCAGGAAGAGCAGGACCGTGACCCATCGCCGCCCTCGGTTCCGCTTCTTCCGGCTCCGCTTCGATCGTTTGCGGGTCATCCGTGTTTCCCCCTCTCCTCCAGGGTCCGCCGCAGCCTGCGGTGCGTCTGCTCGAGCGCCTCGGGCAGCAGCGTCGTGTCGGTCAGCACGGGCATGAAATTCGTGTCGCCGACCCACCGGGGAACCACCTGGAGCGCCAGGTGGCGTCCCGGCTCCCCCGCGGTGTAGCCCAGGTTCAGACCTTGCGGGTGGTAGGCGGTTTCCACGAGCTCCGCGGCGATCCGGGCCACTTCCCACATCTCCTTCCGCTCCTCCTCGGCCAAGCCGGAGTGCCGGAGCCGATGGCGGCGCGGGACGACGACGAGCTGGCCCGAGTTGTACGGCGCGTCGGAGACCGCCAGCACGACGTGTGCGCCGCGATGGATCACGGGATAGTCCAGCCCTTCGCGCGGCTCGCTCCATTCGCAAACCGGGCAATCGAACGTGCCGGTCCGCCGTCGCGCCTCGAGGATCGCCGCGGCCTCGGCGAGCTGGACCGGCGTGTTGATCCCGGAGATCTCCCGGACGTCGTGGAGCCGGTAGGTCCCGACCGGTTCCCCCGCGGCCCGAAGATCCCGGATCGTGTCGGTGAGGTAGTACTCCTTCTGCCGATTGTCGTTTTTCAGGCCGTGCAGGGCGCGCAGGAGCTGCGGAGTCCGGTAGGCGTAGATCCCGGAGTTGATCTCGTCGATCGCTCGCTGCGGGGTCTCGAGGTCCCGGTCCTCCACGATCGCCTCGAGCGATCCCTCCGGCGAGCGGACGATGCGGCCGTATCCGGTCGGATCGTCCATCCGGGCGGTCAGCACCGTCGCCGCGTCCTCGGCGTGCAGGTGCTCTTCCATCAGCTCCAGCAGCGTGGTCCGGCGCAGGAGCGGGACGTCGCCGTAGAGGATCAGCGTGTGCCCGTCGTGCCCCTCGAGGAACGGCGCGGCCTGCTGCACGGCGTGTCCGGTTCCGAGCTGCGGCTCCTGCACGAAGGTCTCCACGCCGAACCGGGCGTGCTCCGCGCGGACCTCTTCCCGCTGGTGTCCCACGATCACCGCGGTCCGCTCCAGCCCCAGGGTCGCCGCCGTGCGCAGAACGTGCCCGAGCAGCGTTTCCTCCTCGCGGCGGTGGAGGACCTTCGCGAGGTCGGACTTCATCCGCGTTCCCTTCCCCGCCGCCAGGACGACCGCACGCCAGCTCATCGGTCCCTCCCTCCGGTCTTGACGACCACGTTGTCGATCAGCCGGGCCGACGGGAGCCGGTAGGCGACCGCGAGCACGACCGGCCTTCCCCGTTTCGGGGGACCGAAGTCGCGCGGATCGACCGCCGCGGCGTACTCGAGCCGGCCGGGGCCGCGGGCGAGCCGGCGGCGCATCCACGCGGCCGCCTTCTCTGGCGAGACGGTCTCGCCCGAGCGGATCCGATCCGCCGCTTCCGAGAGCGTACGGTAGAGGGCCGGAGCCCAGTCCCGCTCCGGCGGGGTGAGATACCGGTTGCGGCTCGAGACGGCCAGACCGTCCGGCTCCCGGACCGTCGGGCAGACGACGACACGGACCCCGAGGTCGAGATCGGCCACCATCCGCCGCAGGAGCGTCGCTTGCTGCGCGTCCTTCTGCCCGAGGTAGAGCCGGTCCGGCACGACCGTGGCGAGGAGCTTCGCGACCACCGTCGCCACGCCGTCGAAGTGGCCGGGCCGCGCCGCCCCCTCGAGGACCTTGCCGATCCCCGTGACCGAAACGCGCGTCTGGAACTCCTCCGGGTAGAGCCTCTCGGCGCGCGGCAGGTAGAGCAGCTCGACCCCTTCTTCCTTCAGGATCCGCACGTCGCTGGCGAATGGCCGTGGGTAGCGGTCGTAGTCCTCGCCGGGCCCGAACTGGAGGGGGTTGACGAAGATGCTCGCCGCGACGCGCCGCGTCTCCTTCCGCGCCCGTCGGAGGAGCGCCCGGTGGCCGGAATGCAACGCCCCCATCGTCGGCACGAAGCCGATCGGATCCCCGTGCGCCCTCCAGGTCCAGCAGAGCCGCCGGACCGATTCGGCCGCCCGAAGCGTCCTCATGCGCCGGGATCCCCGAAGGAGTGGTCCGCGTCGGGGAACTCCCCCTCCTCGACCTCCCGCCGAAACGCGCGGACCGCCTCCTCGATCGTCCCGGCGAGCTGCGCGTAACGCTTGACGAATTTCGGCTGGAACTCCTCGAAAAGGCCGAGCATGTCGTGCAAGACGAGCACCTGCCCGTCGCAATCCGGCCCCGCGCCGATGCCGATCGTCGGGACCGCGACCGCCTCGGTGATCCGGCGCGCGAGCGCTCGGGGGACGGTCTCCAGGACCATCGAGAAGCACCCGGCCTCGGCGATCCGGCGCGCGTCGTCGAGGAGGACCTCCGCCTCGCTCCCCTTGCCGCGAAGCCGGTACCCGCCGAACTCGAGGACCGATTGCGGGGTCAGACCGAGGTGGCCCATCACCGGGACGCCGGCGGCGGTCAGCCGCCGGATCGTCTCGACGTTGCGCGTGCCGCCCTCGAGCTTCACGGCGTCCGCCCCGGTCTCCTTGAGGACCCGGATCGCCGCCTCCATCGTCGCCTCGACACCGACCTGGAAGGTCCCGAACGGCAGATCGACGACCACGAGCGCGCTCGGAGACGCGCGCATCACCGCCTTCGTATGGTGGATCATCTCGTCCAGCGTCACGGGAATCGTGTTCGGATACCCGAGGACCACGTTGCCGACGCTGTCGCCGACCAGGAGGATCTCGACGCCGCAGCGATCCAGGATCCGCGCGGTCGGGAAGTCGTAGCAGGTCAGCACGGCGATCCGCTTCTTCCCCTTCATCTCCCGGATCCGCCGGGTCGTGCATCGATTCGCGGTCATTCCTGGGCCCCCAGCGGAGTGTAGTACAGCGTTCCCGAGCGGTGCTCGCGGATCCGCGTGACGAGATCCTCCAGAT
>WJJW01000206.1 GCA_014729455.1 Candidatus Eiseniibacteriota bacterium | reverse complement strand
GTCGAGATCCGCCGAGGGCGCATCCGTGATCCCCGGCGCGAAGGCGAGCTGCGCCACCTCGGCGTTGGCGAGCAGATCCTCGAGGCTCTCCCCGCCGACCAGGGCGAAGGCGAGCAGCACCTCCTCCTCGGGCTGCAGCGTGAACGGCCCGACCGAGGCCACGACGCCGTAGTCGTCGGGATCGGGAGCATCCCGCAGGATGTGCTCCGGATCCGACGCGGCGAGGAACCCGTGCTTGTCGGCGTCGAGCACGTACTCCTGCGGGTAGACGAACGTCGGGTTGTGGACGAGCGTCAGGTTCGCCGGCGGCGGGACGCCGTCCGCCTCCAGACGGCTCACGCCGACGTGGATCCCGCCGGCTTGATCGACGTAGACGAGCGAGAGGCCTTCATCCACGCTGCCGGTGTTGGCGTACCCACCGCCGATGTCGATATCCAGGAACACGCCGCCATACAGGTCCTCGAGCGCGCCGACGCCGTCGTTGCGGACCGTGTACTGGAGGATCACGAAGTCGAGCGCCGGGTCCGGACGCGCGAACGCCCACGACTCCTGGCGCACGTAGAGCCCGCGCGGATCGGCCGCCGCGTCGTCGCGGCAGCGGGCGTGGATCACCTGGTCAGCGTGGCCGCTCTCGTCGATCCAGACGTGGCCGTTCGGGGCGCTGGAAACGACCCATTCCTTGTCTGGATCGGCGTCGTAATCGCGGCTGGCGACATAATCGGGCCCTTCGGCGATCCAGAGCCCGCCGATGTGGAGGCGGTTCTCCGTGTCGGCCGGGTAGACGAGCCCGGAACCCTGCGTCTGCGTGCCGTCCATGAACCCGAGGATCCCCTGATCGGTCACGGTCAGGATCAGGTCGCCGGCGTCGTGGTCGGCGTAGTCGAGCGTCGATCCGCAGGCGTCGCATCCTTCGCCAAGACCGCCGATCCGCCCGCATCCATATCCGTCGAGGCAGGGGGAGTCGGCGCAGAGTCGGAGATCGTACGAGCCCGGAGCGCAGAAGAGCGGATCCTCCGCGATGTCGCCGTCCCCCGGATCGCAGCCGAAGTAGCCCTCCAGGAAGCTGTCCCAGACCACGTTGCAGGAAATCTGCGGATCGCCGCCGTCGTTGTAGATTCCGTAGCTGCAGCTGTCGTTCGACGCGATGATGTTGTTCCGGATGACCGGGGAGGCGTCGAAGCAGGCGATCCCGCCGCCGGTGAAGAGGGCGAGCGTGTCGGGGACGACGCGGTTCATCGCGATCGTGTTCCCCTCGATGACCGCGTTTCCCGTGCCGCCTCCGACGCAGACGATCCCGCCTCCTTCGTAGAGGATATCGTTGTCGGTGATCACGTTGTCGCCGATCGTCGGTGAGGCGTCGGGACCGCACCGGATCACGCCGGTCCCGTGCCGGAGGTTCCCGCCGCGGACCGTGAAGCCGGCGAAGCGGGTTCCCGGCCCCTCCGTCGAGTCGCATCGCACCACGCTCAGCGGGAAGCCGTCCCCGTCGATCGTCGTCTCTTCCGGGCCGGCGGTGCTGAGGACCTGCACGCTGCGGCCGTCGAAGTAGAGCGGGGCGCCGTAGGTTCCCGGCCCAACGAGGATCGTGTCGTCGTCGGCCGCTGCGTGGATCGCCGCCTGGATCGTCGCGTAGTCGCCCGGCACATGGAGGGCGGTCGGCGGCCGTCTTCCGACGTAGGCGCCCACCGTGTCGCTCGGGGCGCTCAGGACGGCATCGGCGTCTCGGAGAGAGCACAGGAAGTAGCTGTGATAGCTGTGCTCCTCCAGACCCGTGTCACGATACTCCTCTGTGCCCCCGGGGACGTCTTCGAGATACACCCCGTCCCGATAGATTCGGATGCGATCCCAATCCGGTTCGGGATCCGGATCCTTCCAGGTCACCCGGATCTCGTCGGGCAGGTCGGGACCCGTATGGACCGCCACCTCATCGGGCGGTGCGGGCGGTCCCTCGTAAAGGGGATAGAGCTCCCACGTGGCGAAGTCGGCGACGTAGATCATCTCGTTCAAGCTCGTCATTGCATAGTGATCCGGGTCGATTGGGAAGGACTCGAGGAGCGTCCCGTCTCCCGGATCGAGACGGTGAATCTGCTGGTCATCGGGAACGAGCACGAGAAGCGTTGCGGTCGACGGATCGTAGTCGATGTCGGCGATCCCGCCGAGGCCGGGATGCAGCTCACGCAAGACGGAGTCGACGCAGACGTCCCAGAGGTAGAGATCTCCGGTCGTGTAGTCGGCCACCCAGAGCAAGCAGCTGTCCTGCTGCCAGTCGAGCCCAAAGGGATCCGCTGTCGGCGAAGAGAGGTCGAAGAGGTACTGGCCGCTCTCCGTGAGAAAGATGATCTGCCTCCCCTGTTCTTGGCTGATAGCCAGGATCGCGTCCTGGGGCCGGGAACCGTCAGGAGCGAAGATCGAGATGCCTCGAGGTGGGGAGTTGATGAAGCCGCCCAGATCCAAGTGGTCAGAGACGACGTCGGCGCCGAGCTCGAAGAAGTAGACGTACCAATCTTCCCAGTCGGTGACCGCGAAGCGATAGCCGTCGAGGTTCGAGTAGGCGCCGGCGGACTGGGGCGGCGACGGGAGGGTGATGATGAACTTGCGGTCGAAGGTCTCGGTGTCGGAGGTCCCGTCGTCCAGGCGATCGTGCCCGCTGGGGGAGTTCGCCGTGTACGACGCGTTGACGATGTAGGTCCCGTAATTCTCCGGATCGGTGTGATCCGGAAGCTCGCACGTCGTCTCGAAGTAGCTGTTGTTCAGGTCGATCCAGGTATTGCAGATTTCCGAGAGGTCCGGACCCTCGATCGTGACGTGGATCGACTGGGCGTCGCTGAAGCTCTGGCTGCAGTCGGTGTCGGCCACGGTGCCGCTCACCGTGACCCGGCGGCTGTTCTGGTTCTTGTTCCCGATCGCGCTGAGGGTCAGGCTCGTGTCACACTTGGGACGGGTGACGCTGACCGTCTTCGTCGTCTGGGCGTTGCAGTTCTCGCCCTCGCCCCAGGTGTGGGACTTGAGCTTCACGGAGTACGTCGTCGTTCCGTTGGAGCTGGTCAGGGGGAAGTCGACTTTCCCGTTGCCCGTCGCGCTGCAGCTCCAGTGGATGTACTTCGACTTCACGTTGCTTCCGTCGACGTAACAATCGAACTGCGCGTAGAAGTCGTCCTCGCCCGGGCACCAGAATCCCGAGGTGGCGAAGTACCAGTCGACGTCGAGGGTGACGTCTCCGTAGTAATCGGTGGTGAACGCGGGGTTGTCTTGGTGGAAGTCCGCATAGGCGGAACACTCGTGGTCGAACGGCCCGCATGCGATGTCGCCGCCGAACTGACCGAGCGAAGCGCCGGCATCGGCCGGTGACGGAGATAGAAAGAAGGCGACGGCGATCGCGACGATCGTCGGCGGCAGGAAGACGGCGCTGTCCGGTCCCCGCCTTGAATCGGGTGGACTGCCGATCATGGCTTCGACTCCTTTGATCTCCTCCCCTACGGTCACGGATTTGCAGGTCGCTTCGGTGGGATCGGGAGGGTTCGGGTCCTGTTCACCTCCATCGGTGGGCCGCGCCGAGGCGGGAAGAGGGAGGAGACGCTCGGAGTGCGCGGCCGGCACCGATTCGTCGAGCGGGTGGACTATACCACCGAGAAGGGGCTTCTAGCAAATGGCGGACCGGGTCGGGGTGGGAGCCGGGACCGTAAACCGGCGGGCGGCTACGGTTCCGGACGCCCACCGGCGCC
Source organism: Candidatus Eiseniibacteriota bacterium (assembly GCA_014729455.1). GTDB lineage: Bacteria > Eisenbacteria > RBG-16-71-46 > CAIMUX01 > VGJL01 > WJJW01. The sequence goes on along the minus strand of WJJW01000206.1, from coordinate 14,216 downwards.
GATGTCCAGGCTTGCCGTGGTGCTCATGATCGGGCTCTGTTCCAATTGCACGCAGCCGTTTCGTTCCCATGTCTGCGCAGGGCGGATCCATCGCAAGGGGGACACTGCGTGAAGATGCATCCGTTCACCATGTTCGCGGCCCTCGTCCTGGTCGCAATCGTGCCCACGACCGCGCAGACCTGGACGTTCACAATCGTCGACGGAGGGTACGGATCCGGCATGACTGGCTCTCCGATCTCGCTCTCCCTGGATCCGGCCGACACCACGCACATCGCCCGCACGGGGGCAACCGGTCGCTTCATCGGACTCAACTCCAGCCCGGACGGCATGCAGCATATCGAGAAGATCGTGTTTCGAAGATTGCATCTGAGTTAGTGCAAGAAGAGAAGGGATCGTCGGTTGGACGGTTTCCGCCACAGCTTTCTCTAGATGACGAAGCCCGGGTGGTCTCGTCACTTCTCTCCCCCCCAGGCTGCTTCCGACTTGATGCCCGATCATGCCGGGCTCGATGTGCGTTACCATGTCTTTCAACAAGCCGACCAATAAGGAGTTAGGCGAATCTCCGAAAATCGTGTCCTTTGCCGTCACGGCCGGCCGGCACGTCCGTCAAACCCGAGTGGAGGCTCTGAAACCATGAATCCGTTTCGTGCCGATGACGACGACATCCCGGATGCGGAGCTTGTGCGGGCCGCACAGAACGGAAACCGCTCCGCTCTCGAGGTGCTCATTCGCCGCCACCAGGCCTGGATCTACAACACGGCCCTGCGCATGGTCTTCACACCCGAGGTGGCGGAGGACATCACCCAGGATGTCCTGATCAAGATGCTCACCCGCCTCAGCAGCTTCGCCGGGCGCAGCGCGTTTCGCACATGGCTCTATCGGATCCTCTACAACCATGTCCTGGATTTGAAGCGCACCGGATCGGAAAAGCTATGCGTGTCGTTCGCCAACTACGATCGCATGCTCGACGAATTGCCCGATGGAGAACTATTGCCCACTCGCTTCGGAGCGACCGACGCGCCGCTCATCGCGGAGGAGGTGCGCATCAGTTGTCTCATGGGCATGCTGATTTGCTTGAATCGTGACCAGCGCTTCGCATTCGTGATCGGCGGAATCTGGCAGACCAATGATCGCACGGGCGGCGAAATTATGGGTATTTCGCGCGAGAGCTTCCGCCAGAAGCTCTCACGTGCCCGTCGCTGTCTGAGGAGCTTTCTCGACGATCGCTGCAGTCTCGTCTCCGATTGCAACCGCTGTCGCTGCAAACGCAAGGCGAAGGCGCTGATCGATGCCGGCTACCTCGATCCGAATGAACTGACCTTCGGCGGAGGATCGTTGCGCAAAGTGCGTGATGTCGTCCGTGAACGCACGGCGCAGATCGATGACCTTGTGACATCTCACTGCGATGCGCTGTTCGCGGACACGCCGTTCATGGATCCCCCGGACTACAGTGCGGTCCTGCGGAGTCTATTGCGCACCGATGAGCTGCGGGAGCTCTACGACCTGAACTAAGGGCAGGTGCCGTCGGAACCGCGCAGACACCTGCCCCATGGAGGAGTCTGTCATGCCGATCACCCGTCTGCTGATTGCGTTGCTACTGTTCACGATCCCAGTCGGCGCCCCAGTCGGCGCCCAGGAGTGGAGCGAGCACGCCCCGATTCCGACCGTGCGCTGGGCCCCGGCGTCGGTGACCCTCGACGGCAGGATGTACGTCATCGGAGGCCAGGAGGAAACGCCCCCCCACGCCGCTCTATCGGTGGTTGAGGTCTACGATCCGGCAACCGACACCTGGGCTACCGCGGCGCCGTTGCCGACCTCACGGTGGGGGGCCATGGTTGCCGTCGGAGACGACGGTCGTATCTACGTGATTGGCGGGTGCACCGGCGACATCTCCTCCTTCACGACGACTTCGGCCAACGAGGTCTATGATCCCGCGACGGATACCTGGAGCGGCCTGGCGCCCATGCCGCAGGATCGCGGCTGGGGAGGATGCGCGGCTCTGGAGGGGGTGATCTACGTCTTCGGCGGGTTCACGCGTGAGGGGTGGCAAACGCTGGATGTCGTCGAGACGTACGACCCCGTGACCGATTCCTGGTCGAGCGAATCGCCAATGCCGCTGCAGCGCGACACGATCGTCTACGCCACGCTCGGCGGCCTGGCGTACGCAATGACCGGCTGCACCGACCAGGACCCACTCACGGCGCGGGTCCATGCATTCGATCCCCAAACTGGCACGTGGACCCGCGTGGCCGACATCCCGACCCCTCGCAACTTCGCCGACTGCGCCGTCCGGGACGGCAAGATCTACGTGGCCGGCGGGCGGGGAACGCTGGGAAATGAAGTGGAGGCCTACGATCCGGTCACCGATACGTGGGAGGCGTGCACGCCGATGCTCCTAGCGCGCGAGGGAGTAGCGTGCGGCACGCTGAATGATTGTGTCTTCGTCGTCGCTGGATCCGCACCCTCCCCCCCCGGATTTCCGTTCTATCCCGACAATCACTCTGCTTGCTTCGGGACCAGCGACTCACCTGTATCGTCGATTGGCGGAGCGATCCACGGCGTGAAGCACGGTGTGCGGCCCAATCCGCTGGTGGGGCGTGGCGCGATCATCTTCGAACTGCCAGCAAGCTCCATGGTCGACCTGCGCATCTACGATATACGCGGCGCTCATGTGCGCACCCTCGAGAGCGGCCGCCTGTCGGCGGGTCGGCACACCGCCTGGTGGGACTGTCTGGACCGATGCGCCAAAGCGGTTCCGAGCGGTTGCTATTTGTACCGGCTGGCCGTGGATGACCGGCACCTGGTCGGCAAGCTGGAGGTGTGTCGCTAGGAGATCCGACCTCCATCCACAACGCGCTGCTGTGATCAGGGGAGCCACCTGAAGCTCCACAGCCGTTGTCCCTTTGGGAAATCTCGTCCGGATTGAGCGGACTGAGGCTACGTCATCGGGCAACGTAGCCTCTCTCGCATGTCTTCTTTCCTCTTGCCTGGCATCGGATGGGCCGTCCTCGATCGACGTGATCTCGTCAGAGTTTCCGCCGGTACTGGCGACGCAGAAGCAGACCGGAGAAGTCAGGCCGGCCTCGAGCAGCTGCCGAAGCTCTCGCGCTGATCCGCAGTGTGACCATGCCAACCCGACGTGGGGAGCGTTACGGATCCACGGGGAACTTCAGAAAACCGGCAGCGCGATCGGGCAGACGACTGGCACGGGCAGAGGGCTGCCCGATCCCATGGCCTATGGATTCCGAGGAGGCCGGAGAGAGCCGTTCGGAGCCAATGGTCGGAGGAATCCACCGTCGGTACTTCCCGAGCGCGGCACGGGGCGGCGGATGAGGTTTCCGGGAGGTACAACGGGCACGCGAAGGGCACCGCCTTCGATCGCTTTCGAGGTCGGATCGACGAGGTCCAGGTCTTCGCTCGGGCGCTGACGGGAGGCGAGATCCAGCAGCTACGCGACACGTTCCTGCGGGAAGTCGGCGAAGCCTCCTAGCGCGACGTCGGCGAGTCGACGGCCTTGCCCCACTTGCTCTTCCCCTCCCACTTCTTGCGGGTCGCCGCGCTCCCGACCGGTCCGGGGATCAAGAAGTCGCCGATCGCCAGGTAGTCGAGGGCGCTGTCGAGGAAGGCGCGGATCGCATCCTGCGGCGAGCGGACGATCGGTTCCTCGTGAATGTTGAAGGACGTGTTGATGATCACGGGAACTCCGGTCCGCTTGTAATACCCGTCGATGATGTCGTAGTAGGAGGGATTGTCGTCGCGGCGCACGACCTGCGGCCGGGCGGTCCCGTCGACGTGGACCACGCCGGCGCACCGCTCCGCCATCCACGGAGTGCAGTGGAACGTGATCGTCATGAAGCGTGCGGTGTCGAGGGCGCCGTCCGGATCGTGGAAGAGCTTGTGGCTCTCCTCCGCGAGCGTCGCCGGAGCGAACGGCATGAACTCCGTCCGGCGCAGCAGCTCGTTCAGCCAGTCGTTCACCGTCGGATCGCCCGGCTGATACAGGATGCTCCGGTTGCCGAGCGCCCGCGGTCCGTACTCCATCCGCCCGTCGTAGCGGGCGACCACCTTGCCTTGCGAAAGAAGCTCGGCGACCTCCTCCTCGAGCTGGCTGGGAAGGTAGCGCGCTTCCAGACCCGAGCTCTTGACGGCCTCGGCGATCTCGTGCTGCCCGTAGCCGGTCCCGAAGTAGACGTCCTTCAGCTCCCGCGGCGTGTAGGGTCGCCCCGCGGCCCGATCGAGGGCGTTCTGGTAGGCGAAAGCCGCGCCGACGGCGAGCCCCTCGTCCGACATCCCGGGATGGACGAACGTCTGCTCCACCCCTGGGATCCGATGGATCTCCTCGTTGATCCGGACGTTGGCGAACAGCCCTCCCGAGAGGGCGACGTTCTTGTGGCCGGTCTTCTCGACCCAGTAGCGGACGTACTCCCGGGCGACCTCCTCGGCCACCGTCTGGATCGAGGCGGCCATGTCCTCCTTCCGCCAGTCCCTCGGCAGCGCCGATCGGATCTTCTCCAGCGCCTGGTTGAACAGAACCCGTCCGTTGTTCCGCAGGTGCCCGTCCTCGCAGGCGATCATCGCGTTCAAGAGATCCCGGTACCGCGGCTCTCCGCGGGCGGACAGCCCGGTGATCTTCCCCTCGTGCCGCTTCGCCTTGAAGCCGCACAGGGCGGTCACGTACGCGTAGTAATTACCGAGCGAATCGTACGCGCTCGCCTTGTTGAGGAACTCGAACTGTCCGTTGCGGACGCTGTAGACGTGCGAGGAGTCGCGGTCCCCTCCACCGTCCATCGAGACCACCAGCGCCTCGTCGAAGTTGCAGGTGTAGTAGGCGGAGGTGGCGTGCGTGTAGTGGTGGTGGAAGAACCGGACCGGGGCGGTGATCCCGTACTCGGCGGCGACGATCTGGCGGATCCGCTCGCGGCGGTGCCGGTAGGCCGGCGTCCGCAGCCCATAGTAGAGGCTCCGCAAGCCCGGCATCTTCGGGGCGAGGTGCCCGAACCGGGCGCCGAGCTGGAAGAAAGTGCTGTGCAGATCCTGATCCTGCTCGCGGGCCTCGAACCAGCCGGGCCAGCCGGAGACCTCCTCGCGGAGCTCCATGTCCCGCTGGGCGACCGCGACGCCGGCGATCCGGGAGGGGTCGGTCCCGCTCAGCGCGAGCACCTCGTGGATCGACTTCCAGGGGAAGCCCCGAGCCAGCTTGAGGCGGACGATCCGCTCCTCGTTGACCGCCGCGAGGACCCGCCCGTCCTCGATGACGGCGGCGCCGCTCGTCTGCCCGTCCGTGATTCCGAGAATCCGCATGCCTTCCTCTATCTTCGTTTGATCCAATCCGGAACTGGAGTCTTCGATCCGAACCGCCTTCCCGCCGGGATCGGAACCCGGAAGTATACCGGACCCGCGGGACCTCGATGAAGCCTCACCGAGGGGCCCGAAAGCGTCGATAGGGGGGAGTCGGAGCGGGCGGTTTGGCGGTACAGTGTCCCGGGGGCGGGCCGGGACGGCCCCCGGCGAGGCGCCCGACGGAGGATCGATGAGAATCTTGGTGACCGGCGGGACCGGGTTCACCGGCACGGCGCTCGTGGAGCGCCTCCTCGAGGACGGTCACGAGGTCGTCGCCCTCGACAACAAGGAAGGGCTCGCCTGCGACCGCCTCCGCGAGAAGGGGGCGACGGTCCGGATCGGATCGGTCACGGATCGAGAAGCGGTGGACGCCTGCATGGCCGGGGTCGAGGTCGTCTTCCACCTCGCCGCGGCGTTCCGGGAGCTGAACGTCCCCGAGCGGTACTACGACGAGGTGAACGTCGAGGGGACCCGCATCACGCTCGAGAGCGCGGCGGCCCGAGAGGTGACCCGCTTCGTCTACTGCAGCACCTGCGGGGTCCACGGGAACATCGACCATCCCCCGGCCGGCGAGGACGCCCCGATCCAGCCGGCCGACTACTACCAGCGGACGAAGTATCTCGCCGAGCCGGTCGTGGCCGAATACCAGGCGGGCGGCATGGCGACGACGATCCTCCGCCCGGCGGCGATCTACGGCCCCGGGGATCCCGAGCGGTTCCTGATGATCTTCCGCCGCGTCGCGAAGGGGTCCTTCCCGATGTTCGGCGACGGCAAGACGCTCTACCACCCGCTCTACATCGACAACCTCGTCGACGCGTTCCTCGCGTGCATGGATCCGGGACGCGGCGTCGGCGGGACCTACCTGATCGCCGACGAGGAGTACTACGGAATCGAGGAGATCGTCCGCAAGGTCGCCGCCGCGCTGGACGTGGAGGTCCGGATCCACCGGTATCCGGTCACGCCGCTCGTCGTCGCCGGACACGTCTGCGAGAAGCTCTGCCGTCCGTTCGGGATCGCTCCGCCGATCTTCCCGAGGCGGGTGGATTGGTACCGGCAGAACCGGGCGTTCGACATCACCCGCGCCAAGCGCGACCTCGGCTACGCGCCTGGGATCGGCCTCGACGAGGGGCTCCGCCGGACGGGGATCTGGTATCGGGAGAACGGGTATCTGTGAGGCCGCCCGCGGCACCGAGGGGCGGCGTGCGACCAGGAGGAACGCGATCCGATGTGCGGCATCGCCGGCATCCTCTCCGCTGATCCGGACGTCCGCCGGCGGGTCGGCGCGATGGTCGCCGCCCTCGCCCACCGCGGCCCCGACGACGAGGGGATCGAGGATCTCGATCGAATCACCCTCGGCCACCGCCGCCTGTCGATCGTCGATCTCGGCGGCGGCCACCAGCCGATGTTCTCGGCCGACCGCTCGCTCGCCGTCGTCTTCAACGGCGAGATCTACAACTTCCCGCGCCTGCGGGAGGAGCTGGAGCGGGCCGGCCGCCGCTTCGCGACCCGCTGCGACACCGAGATCCTGCTCCACCTCTACGAGATCGACGGCGACGACTGCGTCCTGCGGCTGGAGGGGATGTTCGCCTTCGCGCTCTGGGACGCACGCCGCCGCCGGCTCCTGCTCGCCCGCGACCATCTCGGTCAGAAGCCGCTCTTCTTCGCCGAGACGAACGGCGCGCTGGCCTTCGCCTCCGAGGTCAAGGGGATCCTCGCCGCCGACCTGATCCCGCGGCGGATCGACCTCACGGCGCTGTACCACTACATCTCGCTGCGCTTCCTCCCCGACGACCATTCCCTCTTCGAGGGGATCCACAAGCTGCCCGCCGCCCACCGCCTGATCGTCGAGAACGGTCGGGCGCGGATGGAGCGGTACTGGGACCTCTCCCGCCTCGAGAAGATCGAGGGAGGCGAGGAGGATCTGCTCGCCTCCCTCGACGCGGTCCTGAACCGGACCGTCGCCGACCACCGGATGAGCGACGTCCCGGTCGGCACGTTCCTGAGCGGCGGGATCGACTCGAGCCTGATCACCGCAATCCTCGCGCGCCAGACCGGCGAGCCGATCCCGACCTTTTCGATCGGGGTGAAGGAGGAGGGGTTCAACGAGCTGCCGTACGCCCGCAAGGTCGCCGCGCAGTACGGGACGCGCCACCACGAGGAGGTCGTGGCCGCCGATCTGGTCCACCGCGTCCCGCGGATGATCCGGCAGATGGACGAGCCGGTCGATCCGTTCGCCGTCGGGGTCTACCTCGTCTCCGGCCTCGCGGCGCGCGAGGTGAAGGTCGTCCTCAGCGGAGACGGAGGCGACGAGCTGTTCGCCGGGTACGACCGCTTCAGCGGACACCGTCTCGCCGGTCGCCTCGCGTTCCTTCCACCCTCGGTCCGCCGGCGGGTCGTCCGCCCGCTGATCGACGCGCTGCCGGAGAGCTTCGCCTACAAGGGGCTCACCCAGAAGCTCCGCTGGCTGAACGAGATGTCCTTGTATGAGGACGGCGAACGGTACGCGGAGAGCATGAGCTTCCTGCGGTTCACCGAGGAGGCGAAGGCGCGGCTGTTCACGCCGGACGTACGGGCCCGCCTCGCGGGGATCGACTCGCGCGCGAAGATCCTCGAGCCGTTCGAGCGGATCGGCTCCGCGGATCCGGTCGACGCGATGCTCTACACCGACCTGATGACGCGAATCCCCGATCACCTCCTGCCGATCGTCGACCGGATGGCGATGGCGCACGGTCTGGAGGTGCGGCCGCCGCTTCTGGAGCACCGGATGGTCGAGTACGCGATGCGGATCCCGGCGCAATGGAAGCTACGCGGCCGGACGCTGAAGTACCTCCTCCGCCGCCTCGCCGAGCGGTACGTCGATCCCGAGCTGGTCCGGCGCAAGAAGCAGGGGTTCGGGTTCCCGCTCGCCTACTGGATGCAGAACGAGCTGGCGGGGTTCCTGCGCCGCGCCGCCGCCGAGTCGCGCTTCGCCGCCGAGGGGATTTTCGACCGCGCGTACGTCCAGACCCTGATCGAGGAGCACATCGCCGGCCGGCGCGACCACAACTACCGGATCTGGGTCTGGCTGAATCTCGAGATCTGGCACCGCCTCTACTTCGAGCAGGCCGGGATCGACGCGGTGACCGCCTGGATCGAGCGGGAGGTCGCGTGACCGGCCGCGCCGCGGAGACCGCCGACGTCGAGACCGCCTCCGACGTCTACGCGTCGCGCTTCGAGGGATCGGCGGGGCGCTGGTTCCTGCGCGTCCAGGCCGAGACGGTCCGGGGGATGCTCGACGGCCTGCCGCCGGGCGGCTCGGTCCTCGACGTCGGGGGCGGGCACGCGCAGCTCACCCCGCTCCTGCTCGAGCTCGGTTTCGCCGTGACGATCCTCGGAAGCCGGACCGAGGCGGAGGGACGGGCCGCGCCGTTCGTCTCCTCCGGATCGGTCCGCTTCGAGACCGGCGATCTCCTCGCCCCGCCGTTTCCGGAGCGGTCGTTCGATGCGGTCCTGAGCTTCCGCTTGCTTCCGCACCTGCACGATCCCGACCCTCTGATCCCCGCGCTGTGCCGTCTCGCGCGCGACCGGGTCATCCTCGACTACCCATCGACGCGCAGCGTCAACCGGTTCGCCGAGAGCACGTACGGATGGAAGAAGGGGGTCGAGAAGACGACGCGGACCTTCGCTCTCTTCGCACCGGGGGAGATCGAGGCGGCGTTCGCCGCGGCCGGGTTCCGCATCGCCTGCGCCCGCCCGCAGTTCCTGCTTCCGATGGTGCTGCACCGGATGCACCGCAGCGCCCTTCTCGGGCGGCTCCTCGAGGCGCCCGGCCGGTGGGTCGGCCTGACCGGCCGTTACGGCTCCCCGGTCATCGTCCAGGCGGTGCCGGCGTAGGACCGGACCGACCGACCAGAGGCGTCGCCTGCCCGTTTCGGATCAGCAAGGCCGTCGGGGACTCCGTCCGCGGGTCGATCCGCATCGCCAGGACGCGATCGCCCCGGCGCCGCCGGAGCGGTGCGAGCTGGCGGATCTTCTCGGCGAGCAGACCGAACGCGCCCACCGCGAAGACGGTCTGCAGCATCAGCACCGCGCTTCCGATCGGCACCAGCATGCTCTCGTAGGGCGAGAGCGCGACCAGGATCATCCAGATCGTCGCCAGCACCCCGAGCAGGAGCGGCGGCACCGCGAAGAGGAAGAACCAGAGGAAGAGCCGGTCGCTGAACCGGGTGATCATCAGCAGGGTCGTGAGATCCGCGAGGACGCGCAGGGTGCGGCCGAGCCCGTACTTCGATCGGCCGAACCGCCGCGGGCGGTGGTGGGTCTCCACCTCCGCGATCCGGGCTCCCCCCATCTGCGTCAGCGGCACGATGAAGCGATGGAAATCCGAGTAGAGCGAGACGTTGCGGATCACGCGTCCCCGGTACGCCTTCAGCGCGCACCCCTGGTCGCGGATCGTCACGCCGGTCGCCTTGCGGACCATCCAGTTGGCGACGCGCGAGGGGAGCTTGCGGGTAAACCACCGATCCTGGCGCCGCTTCCGCCACCCGGTGACGATCTCGTAGCCCTCCTCGATCTTCGCGACCAGCATCGGAATGTCGGCGGGATCGTTCTGGAGATCGCCGTCCATCGTCACGACGATCTCGCCCTCGCTGAGATCGATTCCGGCCATCAACGCGCCGGTCTGGCCGAAATTGCGCGTGAGCCGGATCCCGCGAACAGGCGCGTAGCCGGCGGCGGCGTCACGGATCGCCCGCCAGGAGTCGTCCGACGATCCATCGTCGATCAACAGGATCTCGAAGGTCCGATCCAGCGGCTCCAGGGCGCCGCGCAGCTCTTCCACGAGGCGCGGGATCGACTCCTCCTCGTTGTAGACGGGGATTACGACGGACAGGTCGAAGCGGGCGGGGGCGCGGGTCACGACGACGGCGGCCCGTCCGGTCCCGCGTCCTCGCCGGTTTCCTCGTCCACCCGGTAGGTCGCCTGGTCCCGGAAGTGCAGGTAGATGAGCAGCTCCCCGAGCAGGCCGAGGATCACCACCTGGATCCCGGCCGTCACGAGCAGCAGGGCGAGGAGCAGCATCGGCCGGTCGGCGAGCGGCTGGTTCCCGAACAGCCTCTGGTAGACGAGGATCACGCTGAGGACCATCCCCACGAGGAAGATCGCCACGCCGAGCGCGCCGAACGGCCGCAGCGGCTTCTGGGTGAACCGCACGAGGAACGCCAGCGTCACCAGGCTCAACGCCCGGCGCAGGTAGACGGCGGGAGAGAAGACCCGCAGGCGCGGCTCGTCCGGGTTCTGGACCACCTCGATCTCCCGGACCTTCATCCCTTCCCGGGCCGCGAGGATCGGCAGGAAGACCTGGTTGTCGCCATAGTTCGGGATCCGGACCATCGCGCCGCGCTGGACCCCGTGCATCCCGCAGGCGATGTCGCGGAAACGCAGGCCGGTGGCGTTGCGAACGAACCGATTGAAGAGGCGACTGGCCAGGCGGTTGAAGATCGAGTCGCGGCGCCGGCCCCGGTAGCCGACGACGTAGTCCGCCCCCTTCTGGAGCATCTCCAGCACCGTGGGGATCGACTCCGGCTGCACCTGCGGGTAGGCGGGGTAGGTCACCAGATACCGTCCCGCCGCGACCGCCATCCCGGCCCGGATGGTGGCGAGCTGTCCCTGCCGGCTGTTGAGGATGACGACCTCGATGCGATCGAGGCCGGCGATCCGCTCCCGAAACCGCTCGTAGAGGGATCGGCGGTCCCCGTCGAGCGCGATGACGATCTGGTGGTCGAGTCCCGACGAGGCGAGCCAGGCGTGGAGATCCTCGAAGACCTCGAGCGGTTTGACCTCACGCTGGGAGCAGAAGAGGACGACCGAGACGAGAGGGCGGGCGCCCGCTTCCGCCTCGCGGGGGAGGGGTGCGTCGCCCGGCTCGGGGCCTCGGACGGATCCCTTGCGGAGGACGGGTTCGCTCACGTTCTTGATTCCCTCTCGCCGAGGTTTGCGTTCTCTTCTCGGGCCGCCCGCCGGCGCCGGCCGATCAGATCGCGGCGCGCCCGGGCCGGCTGGATGATACCGAATTTCCGGGTGAGGCACAGGGGACGCTCGCGTATCCTGAGCCTCTGCGGAATCGGAGGAACGGATCGGATGCGGATCATCGTGCTCTACCAGTACTTCAAGACCCGGGAAGGGCACGGAAGCACCCGTTCCTATGAGTTCACCCGCCGTCTGATCGACGAAGGCCACGACCTGTTGGTCCTTACATCGACCGCCCGGTTGCCCGGCTTCACGGGGCGACGCCGCGCGGGCCTGATCGAAGGGGAGGTCGACGGGATCCCGGTCTGGGCGGTCCCGTCGGAGTACTCGAACCGGATGGGGTTCGCCCGGCGGGTGGTGGAGTTCCTCCGCTTCGCCGCCGTCTCCTCGATCGCGGTCCTCCGCGCCCCCGCTCCCGACCTGATCTTCGCGAGCAGCACCCCGCTGACCGTGGCGATCCCGGCGCTCGTCTGCCGGATCGTCCGGGGGATCCCGCTCGTCTTCGAGGTGCGGGATCTCTGGCCGGAGGTCCCGATCGGAATGGGGATCCTGCGGAGCCCGATCCTGATCTCGTTCGCCCGCGCCCTCGCCCGCCTCGCCTACCGGGCGAGCGCGCGGATCGTCGCCCTCTCGCCGGGCATGCGCGACGGGATCGTGCGGTACGCGATCCCGGCGGATCGGGTGGCCGTCATCCCGAACGGATCCGACCTCGACCTGTTCCATCCGGAGGTCGACGGAAGCGATCTCCGCCGGCGCCTCGGGCTCGAGGACGATCGGTTCGTCGTCGTGCATCCCGGTGCGATGGGGATCGTCAACGGTCTGGAGTTCCTGATCCCGGTGTGTCGCGAGCTCGCCGAGATCGCGCCGCAGGTGGTCGTCCTCCTGGTCGGCGACGGCAGCCAGAAGCCACGGATCGAAGAGCTGGCCCGCGAGGCGGGGCTGGAGAACCTCCGCTTCTTCCCGCCGGTGCCGAAGGCGGAGATGCCCGAGTGGCTCGCCGCCGCCGACCTCGGTCTGATGCTGATCCGGCGCGTTCCGGTCCTCGAGATGAACTCGGCGAACAAGTTCTTCGACTACGCCGCCGCCGGCTTGCCGTGCCTGATGAACTACGGTGGATGGAAGGCGGAGCTGCTGCGTCGCTACGAGGCGGGACGGGCGGTCGAAAGCGACGATGCCGCGCTGTTCGCCGCGGAGGTGGCGCAGCTCGCCCGCCGGCGGGAGACCCTCCGGGAGATGGCGGTCGGAGCGCGGCGGATGGCGGAGGAGCAGTTCGATCGCGACCGCCAGTTCGCGCTCCTGCTCGAGACGATGTGGGAGGCGGTCGGGGGGGCGCCCGCGTGAAGGTCGGCTACGTCTTCACCGAGGTGCCGCAGATCGCCGGGATGTTCCCCAATGCCGAGCTCGACGAGATGGACGCCCGGGGGCTCTCCCTCGAGATCTTCATCCTTCGCAACCGGCCGGCGACGACCGAGGAGGCGCGTCGGATCGAGGCGAAGTTCCCCGTCCACCGGCGGCCGTACCTTCTCTCCGGCCCCCTGCTGCGCGACTTCGTCGCCGGCGTGGTCCGCCACCCGGTCCTCTTTCTCGGAGCGGTCGGGCGCATCGTGCGCGACACGATCGGCTCCCCGGCGATCCTGCTCCGCTCCCTCGGCGTCGTACCGAAGTCGATCCACTTCGCCGCCGAGGCGCGGCGGCTCGGGGTGGATCTCCTGCACGCCTACTGGGCGAGCGTTCCGGCGACCGGCGCGAGCCTGATCTCCCGCTTTTCCGGGATCCCATACACGACCTGGGCGCACGCCGGCGGCGACATCTACAACCGCAAGCGGCAGACGCCGGGGGCGCTCCGTTCCCGCCTCCGGGAGGCGCGCCTCGTCTTCACCTGCAACTCCGCCAATCCACCGTACTTCGAGAAGCTGGCCGGCCCGGAGATCGGCGCGAAGCTCCACCTGATCAGCCACGGGGTCGCGATCGATCGGTTCCGCCCGGCGTCCGACCGGGGGAGCCGGCCAGAGGAGGCGCCGCCGCGGATCCTCGCCGTTTCCCGCCTGTCGGTCTCGAAGGGGTACGATCGGCTGCTCGAGGCGTGCCGGCTCCTCGCCGATCGCGGCCACCGCTTCGAGTGCTGGATCGCGGGGACCGGGATCCTCGAGCGTGCGCTCCGCGACCAGGCCGGCCGGCTCGGCCTGGAGGGAACGGTCCGGTTCCTCGGCCACGTCGACCACGGCGAGCTGCCGGATCTCTACCGCAGCGCGGATCTCTTCGCGATGCCGAGCGTGATCGGCCCGAAGGGAGCCCGCGACGGGTTGCCGAACGTGCTGCTGGAGGCGATGGCGAGCGGGCTGGCGTGCGTCGGGTCCAACGTCGCCTCGATCCCGGAGGTGATCGCCGACGGCGAGACCGGCTTGCTGGTCGAGAGCGGTGACGTCGCGGCGCTCGCTGCGGCGCTCGAACGCCTGCTCGAGGATCCCGCGCTGCGCGCGCGACTCGGCGCGGCGGCGGTCGAACGGATCCGGGAGGAGTACGCGCGGCCGATCGCGATGCAGAGGCTCTACGACCTGCTGGTGGCCGCGGGATCGGAGGCGACGCGATGAACACGATGGCGATCTACGAGCGGCTTCCGGTCTTCCTGCAGAACGCCGTCGTCGCTCACTACGGCCGCAAGCTGCACCGGATGCGGTTCGGCGGGGCGCACGCGGAGCAGGCAGCCGAGATTCTGCGGTGCGAGACGATGGACCGGGCCGCGATGGAGGCGTACCAGGTCACGAAGCTGAAGGCGGTCCTCCGGGAGGCGGCCGATCACCTGCCGTTCTACCGGGAGTCGGCCGGCGAGCTGCGCGAGCTCGCCGCCGGGATGAGCCACCCTTCCGATC
>WJJW01000205.1 GCA_014729455.1 Candidatus Eiseniibacteriota bacterium | reverse complement strand
TTGCCGTCGTACCTTGGGAGATAGGCTACGTCGCTGCCAACGACCTCGACTGGACGCCAAATCCGATCCTTCAGACGTACATGGCCTACACACCCGAGCTGGACGCGCGCCTGGGTCGATTCTTTGCTGGAGAGGGGGAACCGTCCCACATCCTGATCGACTTTCAGGACATCGACGGGCGCAACCTCGCGTGGAGCCAGCCGCTGATGTTCCTGGCGATCATCGAATGCTATCGACTTCGACTGCCGCGGGCGCCGGGCGCGCCGCTGCTGCTTCAGCGAGTCGAGGAGGTTGCGCGGCCCGTCTGGCGGGAGAGTGGGCGCGGTCGTGCGACGATCGGCAGCTGGATCGACGTACCGCAAGGAGACCAACCACTGCGCGCCGCAATCGAGCTCGAGCCGAGTTTGGTCGGCAGGGTGCTGCGCGCCGCGTTCCGGATCCCACCGGTTCAGCTTGAGCTGATCACCGACGAGGGGGAACAGCGAGTAGTCCGTTTCTTGCCAGCGACGGCCCCGGGCGGGCCGCTCGTCTCCGCATTCCTGGAGTCGACCAAGGACCTCGAGGAGCTTCTGCGTGGAGAGGAGCTTCCGCGCGTCGCTCGCTTCCGGGTTTGCGGGGACGGCGCCGTCTACTACGAGAACCCGATCACGATCCGCTGGCTCGCCCTCGCTCCTTCTTCCGCCGCTCCCACTCCGCTTCGGTGATCGGGCGTCCCGTCTCGACGTAGGAGCGGTAGGAGTCCATCGCCCAGCTCCAGCCCTGCTTCATCTTCTCCCGATCGTCGGCGGAGGCGAGCTTCGCGTGCGTCAGGCGCACCTGCGTCCGGTTCGGCCCGCTCTCGGCGAAGTCCACGGTGACGCGCGTTCCGGGGCAGTGCTTCGGGTTTTCCCAGGTGAACCGCACGCGGATCGGCCGGTCGATCACCAGGAACTGGCCGGTATCCCCGTCGGCGTTCTCGTAGCGTCCCCCGATCCGGAGGTCCGCCTTCGCTGTCGTCGTGAACCAGATCGACTGGTTCTTCGGGTCGAGAAACGCGTCGAAGGCGCGCGCCCGATCCGCTCCGACGGTGCGCGTCACGCTGAGCGCGAACCGGTTTCCACGCTGTCCCTCGACGCGCAGACCGCGGTCCAGCTCGTAGCGGACCGTCACGGTCTGGGACCACCACGGCGAAAGGCCGTGCCGTTCGGCGAGGTGACGCGCCGTCGCCGCGTGTCCCTTGCGCGGGGCCCCCCACTCGTCGAGGAGCCGTGTCCAGTCCGTCCAGCCTCTGCCCGTCGCGTTCCGGACGGCTTCGTCGCTGATCTTCTTCTCCGAGCCCATGGGCGATCTCCTCTCGGCCGATGGTTCGCTTGCGGCTCAGCCTAGCGTGCTGGTAGTGTGCCGGAATGCGTTTCGCGGATTCCAGGGCCGAGGTCCGACAGGGGCGCGGATGAACGCGCGCGACTGGTTTCGACCGCTCGAGTTCGGTGACGGAGAGCCTCTGGTCCGGATCATCGAGGAATCGAGTGCCGAGCAGCTCACCGGGGAGCTCGCCAAGGCGCTGGGCAAGAAGGCGACGGAGGACGATCTCTACCTGGCTGCCGGCCGGGCCGCCCTTCGCTCGGTGCGACAGGAAGGACCGGGGTCCGGCAAGAACCCCGTCGGCCTGTATCTGCTCAACTCTCACCGCGACCTCGGAGCCCGCCTGCCTCCGGACCTCCGCCCCTATCCGTTGAGCGCGGTCGCCCGCCGGGTCCGGGCGGAGATCTACGACCCGGCGTACGGGCCGACCCGCCTGCTCCGGTTCACGTCGATCGCGCACGGAAGCAAGGAGGAGATCCGCGACGCCTATCTCGAAGCGGTTCTCCTGGGGGATTCCGACACCGCCGATCACATCTTCCTGTGGCTCCTCGAGAACCTCCCTCCGGAGGAGATCTCGGACCTGCTGTGGACCGGCGGTCTCGAGAAGGTCTGCCTCGGCAGCTTCAAGCTCCTCGGGGCCGTGGAGACGTTCCATCTCGCGCAGGCCCTCGGCTGGGAGACCGCCGGAGTGCTGCTGCGCGGACCGGTGCGGCACCAGTCGCACCGCCTGGTGGGCCCGAATCCGTTCCCGGACTGCCGGGACCGGATCGCCGCGGAGAGCCTGCACCAGCGGGCGCACCGCCGCCTCCCGGGAGAGCGAGGCCGCGGGGAGGACGACCCGACCGGCATCTGGGAGACCGCTCTGCTCTGGGGATCGATCTCGCCGGAGGAACGCACGACCCTCGCGGTCCGATCGATCGGGGGCGAGTGGAGCCTGGAGGACTTCTGGGAAGCGGTCTCCCTCGGTGCCGCGATCCTGTTCCTCGGGGCGACCTCTGCCGGGGTTCCGGTCGTGGAGGCGGTGCGCCAGGTCGTCGCCGTCGGCGGGATGCGCGTGATGCTGCGAACCGGAAATCTGGGACAGAAGATCCTCGCGAGTCTGCTCGTCGGTCGGACCCGGGGTTTCGAGGAGCCGGCCCGCCAGTGGGTCGATCAGGGAGTGCAGCTTCTCGAGGGGAGCCTCCGCGCATCGAAGCTCTCCATCGACGAGCTGGGTGCGGCGCTGGACGGTTGGCAGGCGGACGCGGCCCTGGGCTGCGTCGCCTCCGCCTCGGCCGATCTGGAGCGAGTGGGGGGGATCGGGGCGATCCTGGAGCATCGACTGGCTTTCCTGGACGGTCTCGACGGACTGGGCCCCCTCTTCCATCGGGTCCAGACCGAAGCGTTCCAGGCGGGTCGGTCACCGCACCGGTGGGTCCACCTGGCGGCAACCGCCTGGTTGTGCGCACTTTGGCCGGAGCGAGGTGTCGTCGACGATGGCGCTCTGGCCAAGCTGGCGGATCGGAGACGACGGGATCTCGCCAAGAAACAGCGAGGGCGGTAGGCAGCGTAACGCTATCGAAAACAGAGTGTTATGGAATCGGGCCTCGGCGACGAAAGACGGTTGCAAGACGCCGAGACGATTTCCTAGACTCAATCTCAGTAACGGGGCGCTATCGTCTAGGGGTTAGGACAGGTGGTTCTCAGCCATCAAACCGGGGTTCGAATCCCCGTAGCGCTACCACTTCGAAGCGGTCATCGGGACGACGTCTCGGTGGCCGCTTCGTCTTGAAGCTCTTGGGCCGCTTCGCTCTCCCGCACTCGGGACATTAGGAAGCCTCCTGCCAGAAAGAAGAGGCTCACCGACAGAATCGCCGGCCGGAGGCCCCCGAACGCCCAGGCCAACGCGCCGAAGAGGAGCGGCCCGCCGACCGAGGCGAATCGACCGGCCACCGCGAAGAAGCCGAAGATCTCCGCCGAGCGACCGACCGGAACCCAGCGCGCCAGGAGGGACCGGGACGCCGTCTGGATCCCTCCCAGCAGAAGCCCGGCGAGGATCCCGAGGATCCAGAACTCGGTGACCGGATCGCCGAACAAGCCGACCCAGCGGGCCCAGAGCGTGATGCCGAGCCAGCCGCCGACGTGGAACAGGATCGTCGGCTTGTGGCCCACCCGATCGGCGATCCGGCCGGCGGCGAGCGCCCCGACGAAACCGGTCGCCTGGATCACCAGGAAGAGCTGGATGAGCTGAGGGGCTTCGAAGCCGAGTTCGCTGGCGGCGAAGATGCTGGCCGTCGCGACGACCGTCTGCACGCCGTCGTTGTAGAGGAAGTACGCGAGCAGGTAGCGGAAGAAATGACGGCTGCGAGAGAGTCTGCGCAGCGTCGTCCCGACCTCGGCGAACACGGCGCGTGCTCCGGCGGGACCGACCCGGGGAGGGGCCGGCTCCGGGAGGCGCATCAAGGGCACGGCGAAGGCGAGCCACCAGACTCCCGCAAAGGCGAAGGAAGCCCGCAACGCCGCCTCCTGGCCGGCCAGCCCGAAGCGACCGGGATCGGACAGGAGGAGGAGGCTCGCGCCGAGAGCCAGCGCCCCTCCGAGATACCCGAGTCCCCAGGCGAGGCCCGAGACCCAGCCGAGCCGCTCGGCGGGCGCGAGGGAGGGGAGCACCGCGTTGTAGAAGATCGAGGCGGCGGCGAAGGTCCCGTACGCGACGATGAACAGGAGCCCGCCGCGGACCCAGTCGCCGGATCCGACGCTCGCGAGCGCGATCGTGGCGATCCCTCCGGCGATGGTCAGGCCCCGGAGCCAGGCGATCCGCCGTCCACGCGCGTCGGCGCGGGCGCCGAGGATCGGACCCGCCACCGCGACGAAGAGCATCGTGACCGAGACCAGCCAGGTGTACAGGGTCGCCCCGGGAAGCCGCGTTCCGAGCAGAGCGATCCCCTCCGGGCCCCCGGCGACCGCGTTCGCGTAGTACTGGTTGTACAAGACCGCGAGGATTGTCGTTGCGAAGGCGGAGTTGCCCACGTCGTAGAGGCAGAAGGCGGTCACCGCCCGTCGACTGTTCGCCATGACTCCCTCCGGGGCGGCGACCTCCCGCGTGATCGAGCGGGAGGATAGGCGAGCCGAGCGGCGACCGCAACGGCCCGCCCACCTTCACCCAACCTTCACCGTTGGTCCGTTGCGCGGAGCGGGGGGGCGGGTTAGAATCGCAACGGTTTGGGCAGATCCGCGGTGCGCCCGCTCACCGTACGGTTCGCCCTGCAGCATCGTTGGGTAAGAATCGCAGCGAAATCCCCCCAACAAGGAGGAAACCTCATGCGAGGATTGGTAACGCTTCTGGCGCTCTGTTGCGTCTTTGCAGTCTCTGCACACGCGCAGGCGTCCATTGTCATCAATGAAGTCGTCTACGATACCGAAGGCAGCGACGTGGACTGCTGGCTCGAGTTGAAGGGCGAGCCGGGCATGTCGCTCGACGGCTACACGGTGGTCGGAGTCAACGGAAACGGCGGCGCTGACTACAACGAGATCGCACTGGATGGATTCGCGATCCCCGCCGACGGGTACTTCTTGATCACCCAAGACGAGAATCGTCCCGACTCGGACTACTGGAACGAGGACGTCAACTATCAGAACGGCCCCGACTCGATCCAGCTCCGCTACCTCGGCGACACGGTCGACGCGGTCGGCTACGGAAGCTTCGACAGCGCGGTCTTCGCCGGAGAGGGCGACCCCGCTCCGGACGTCACCCCGCCGTTCTCGCTCGCCCGCTGCCCGGACGGCGAGGACTCCGACAACAACGCGGTCGACTTCATTGCCGACGGCAACCCGACCCCGGGTGCCGAGAACATGGGCGATTGCGACCAACAGCCGACCGACCGCTCGATCTGCGAGATCGCCGAGAACGACCCCGCTACGGGCCGCCCGGCTCTCGAGGGGGAGTACGTCCGCGTCACCGGGATCTCTCTGATGGAGAGCGACACCTGGGCGGGAAACCGGATCGAGTTCTCGATCACCGACGGCGAGTGCTGCACCAACGTCTTCTGGAACAACAACACCGATCCGTACGTCCAGCGCGGCGACGAGGTCGAGGTGATCGGGACGGTCGGTTTCTACAACGGAAAGACGCAGGTGACCACCCCGAACATCGAGATCAACATCCTCAGCACCGGCAATCCGATTCCGGAGCCGACCGAGGTCAGCACGTACGAGCTGGCCACCAACGGCGAGATGTACGAGAGCTGCCTGCTGAAGCTGACCTGCATCACGATCGACCCGGACGGAGACCAGTGGCCGCCCGAGGGCGAGGATGCGAACATGACCGTCGACGACGGCAGCGGTCCGACGACGCTCCGCATCGATCGGGACACCAACATCGACGGAAGCGCTCCCCCCGAGGGCGAGTTCAGCGCCATCGGGATCGGCGGCCAGTTCGCGTTCGACGAGCCGTACGACACCGGCTACCAGCTCGTGATGCGCGACCTCGACGACGTGCTCTACGACGACTGCCTGCCTCCGACCGGCGCATGCTGCTTCGCGGACGGTTCCTGCCAGGAGCTGCTCGAGGACGAGTGCACGCAGGTCGGCGGCGAGTACTGGATCGAGGGTGAGGTCTGCGAGCCGAACCCGTGCGAGCCGGTCGCCACGTACGAGACGACCTGGGGCAAGATCAAGGCCAACTACCGGTAGCCGATCCCGGCGACCGGTCCGAGGCGACGACGCGCGGCCCGTT
>WJJW01000204.1 GCA_014729455.1 Candidatus Eiseniibacteriota bacterium | reverse complement strand
CGTGCGGCGACGCCATCGGTCTACGGCGTGGCGGGGCCGGGGGTCGGGTCGGGCAGGGGACCGACGTCGGGGTCGTCCCCCCGCCGCTTCGGTTCGGGCTCGCCCGTGCGCCCCTCGGCCTCCGCGCCTCCCTCGGTCCCGTCGTCGGGCGGCTCGCGCAGCGAGCCTCCCTTCAGGACCCGTTCGATCTCCATGCGGTCGAGGATCTCCTGCTCGAGCAGCGCGGCCGCGAGGGCGTGCAGGCTGTCGATGTTGTCGGTCAGCAGCCGGCGTGCCCGGTCATAGGAGCCCTGGACCAGCTTGTGGACCTCGTCGTCGATCGCTTCGGCGGTCCGCTCGCTGTAGTCCTTCTGCTCCTGGATCTCGCGGCCGAGGAAGATCAGATCCTGCTTCTTGCCGAACTGGAGCGGGCCGAGCCGCTCGCTCATGCCCCACTCGCAGACCATCTTCCGCGCGAGGTTCGTCGCCCCCTGGATGTCGCTCGCCGCGCCGTTGGTGATCCGTCCGAAGATCAGCTCCTCGGCGGCCCGACCCCCCATCATCGTCGTCATCGTGGCGAGGAAGTACTCGCGCGTGCGGGTGTAGTGGTCCCCCTCCGGGAGGAAGTGGGTGACGCCGAGCGCCCGCCCGCGCGGGATCACCGTGACCTTGTGGATCGGATCGGCCTCCGGCACGAGCCAGCCGACGAGGGCGTGCCCCGCCTCGTGGTAGGCGGTCGTGCGCTTCTCCTGATCGCTGAGGACGAGGCTCTTGCGCTCGGCCCCCATCATCACCTTGTCCTTCGCCTCCTCGAAGTCCTGCATCGCGATCTTGCGCCGGTTGCGGCGCGCGGCGAGGAGCGCGGCCTCGTTGACCATGTTGGCCAGATCGGCCCCGGCCATGCCCGGGGTCCCGCGGGCGAGGGAGCGGATGTCGACGTCGTCGCCCACCGGCTTGTTCTTCATGTGGACCTTGAGGATCCCCTCGCGACCGCGCACGTCGGGACGGTCCACGACGATCTGCCGGTCGAACCGGCCGGGGCGCAGCAGGGCCGGGTCGAGCACGTCGGGCCGGTTGGTCGCCGCGAGGAGGATCACCCCTTCGTTCGACTCGAATCCGTCCATCTCGACCAGGAGCTGGTTGAGCGTCTGCTCCCGCTCGTCGTGGCCGCCGCCCATGCCGGCGCCGCGCTGGCGCCCGACCGCGTCGATCTCGTCGATGAAGATGATGCACGGGGCGTTGCGCTTGCCCTGATCGAAGAGGTCGCGCACGCGTGAGGCGCCCACCCCGACGAACATCTCGACGAAGTCGGACCCGCTCATGCTGAAGAACGGAACCCCCGCCTCGCCCGCGACCGCCTTGGCGAGAAGCGTCTTGCCGGTCCCGGGAGGACCGAGCAGGAGCGCTCCCTTCGGGATCCGCCCGCCCAGCTTCTGGAATTTCTTCGGATCCCGGAGGAACTCGATCACCTCCTGGAGCTCCTCCTTCGCCTCGTCGGCGCCGGCGACGTCGCGGAAGGTCACCTTGACGGTGTTCTCGCTGAGGATCTTCGCTCGGCTCTTGCCGAACTTCAGCGCCGCGCTCCCACCCGACTGCATCTGCCGGAGGAACAGCAGCCAGAACAGAGCGAGCACCGCGATCATGATCAGCGGGGAGAAGAGATAGTTCGTCCACGGCGTCGGCGCCTCCCGCGCGCGGATCGTCACGTTCGGATCGGTCTCACGGATCATCTTCGGCAGATCCGGGTCCTCCGCCGGCAAGCGGACGGTGAACTCCTGGATCGCCTCCCGGTTCGTCGACGGATCCGTGGGCAACGGGTTCCGCAAGGTCCCGTGCACCTCGTTCTCGACGAAGGTGACCGACTGGAGGTTCTTCGCCTCGACCTGCTCGAGGAACTCGGTGTAGCTGATCTCCTTGTCCGACGTGCGCGGGACGAGGTGCTGGACGAACCAGACCACCGCGAGCACGAACAGGATCCAGAACGTGAAGGTCCGGAACTGCCGGCCGCCCATCCCGGGGGGACTCGGGCCCCGCCCCTGCGGCTGCCGGGGCCGTCGCGGTCCCGGGCGCGAGGGAGGCGGTTGGTGCCGCATGATTCCGGTCTGATCGCTTTGCATTCCGTCCTTTCTAGCCGGCCGGGCCGGTGCCGGGCGGCCGGTCGATCACGCCGACGTGGGGCAGGTTCCGGTGACGCTCGTCGAGATCGAGCCCGTAGCCGACCACGTACTTCTCATCATCGGTCTCGAACCCCCAGGCGTCCAGGGGGACCGCCCCTCGCGCCGCCCCCTTCTGGCGGAGCAGGGCGCAGTAGAGGACCTCCGCGGCGCCATGGAGCCGCAGGAACTGGTCCACGTATTCCAGGCGGGTCCCCGACGTGCGGATCCCCTCGGCGACGATGACGAGCCGGCCATCCACGTTGGTGGAGAGGTCGTGCAGGACCCGGACCGAGTGGTAGTCCTCGTGGGTTGCATCGTAACGGGTTACCGACAGGAAGTCGATCTGGAGCGGCTCCCCGTACGCACGAACCAGATCCGACAGGAACACGAAGCTCCCCTTCAGGATCCCCAGAAAAACCGGGACCCGGTCGCCCGCGCTCTCGCGCAGGGCCCCGGCGATCCGCTCCACGTCGCCGGCGATCTGAGCCGGGGTCCGGATGACTTCGATCCGATCGGTCCCCTTGGTTTCCGTCATCGGGTCCTCGCGCCTCCTTCCGGCAGCCCCCGGTCGGCCGGCAAATCGCCGACCCACCGGAGGATCCAGATCCGCTCCGTCGCGTCGTCGACGGTCCCGCGCGGGTCCCGCCGCAGACCCGGAGCCCAGAGCAGGCCGCACCGATCTTCCAAGACCGGCTGCCGGGCCCGCAACGGCACCGGAACGCCACGTTCGGAGAGCAGATCGACGATCTTCTTCGTTCCCCCGGCGGGGCCGAGCCCGATCCGATCCCCCTTCCGCCAGAGCCGGATCCGGACCGGCGGGACGAGACGATCCGGATCGAAGACCTGGATCCGCCGGACGCCCCGGATCCGCCCGCGCGCCGGTCTCGCGGACGGTCTCGCGGTCGGCCGGTAGAGCCGCGCCTGCAACGAGCCGTCTCCGAAGAAGATCCGTCCCGAAAGCGGCGCTTCGACGGACTCCGTGACTTCGGGGGCCGGATCCGGGAACCGTTCGATCCGGATCTGGCCCCGACCGGTCTCCACGATCGTGTCGGGGCGGAGAAGAAATCGTCCGTCCCGGGCTTGCTCGATGGAATCGACGAGATCCTGCCAAAGGGGGGATGGGATGTCGGCCGTGCTCCCGCGCACGATCCGGACCGCCTCCCGCAACGTCTGCTCGATCCATCCCTCATGGTAGGAGCGGAGCAGGCGCGCATCAAGCCGCAGGGCCCCGGTCCCCGCCGGCATGCGGCACCGCGCGAGGATCCGCGCGGCCTCGGTTTCCTGGAGGTCGCGGGTCACGCCGAGATGGCGGGCCGCGCGCGCGATCGCGGGGATCGATCCCGGGCGGATCTCCCGTTCGAGGAGCGGCAGGAGGCGATGGCGGATCCGGTTGCGGAGCCGGTCGGGATCGCGATTGGTCGGATCCTCGACCCAGGCGGTCCCGCTCTCTTCGAGATAGCGCTCCAGCTCGTCTCGCGGGACGGCAAGGAGCGGGCGGAGGAAGATTCCGCGACGCCGCCGCATGCCGGCCAGCCCGATCGGGCCGCTCCCGCGCAAGAGGCGCAGCAGCAACGTCTCGACCTGGTCGTCCCGGTGGTGGCCGAGCAGGACCCAGCTCGGCGAGGACGCCACGCCGGCGAGACGCTCCAGCGCCGTGAGCCGGGCATCGCGCAGCGCCTCCTCCGAGGGGGATCCCGGAAGGGCGAGCCGCTCGGAGCGGAACGGGAGGCCGAGCCGGGCGGCGGTCTCCCGGAGGCGCCGCTCCTCGTCGTCGGCGTCGGGCCGGATCCCGTGGTTGACGTGG
>WJJW01000203.1 GCA_014729455.1 Candidatus Eiseniibacteriota bacterium | reverse complement strand
CCTCATCCCTCCATGCACCGCGACCAGGTTCTCGGGGATCATCGACATGCCGACCACGTCGGCGCCGCACCAGCGAAGGAACCGGTATTCCGCCCGGGTCTCCAGGTTCGGTCCGGCGACCCCCACCAGGATCCCCGGCCGAAGCGGGATCCCCTCCCGAAGAGCGACCTCCTCGAGCCGCTTCTGCAGCTCTTTGTCGTACGGCTCCGACATGTCGGGGAAGCGGGGGCCCAGCTCCTCCTCGTTGGGGCCGATGAGCGGGTTGTCCCCCATCAGATTGATGTGGTCGTCGACCCGCACGATCTGGCTCAGCTCCAGCAGCGGGTTCATCCCGCCCACGGCGCTGGTCAACAACAGGATCTCGACGCCGAGGCCGCGCAGGACCCGGATCGGGAAGGTGACCTCGCGCATCGAGAAGCCTTCGTAGTAGTGGACGCGCCCGCGCATCAGGACGACCGACCGGCCGGAGAGGGTCCCGAAGACGAGCTCGTTCGCGTGGCTCTCCACCGCGGAGGTCGGGAAATGGGGGACCTCCGCGAACGGAACCACCCGATCGACCTCCATCGCATCGGGCACCGTCCCGAGCCCGGTCCCGAGGACCACGCCGACCGTCGGACGGACCGACGTCGCCCGATGGAGGAACGCCACCGCCTCGTCGATCCGCGGCTTCTGGGGACCTTCCGTCATCTCCGGACCGCTCTTCAACGATCCTCGCGGGGAGGACCGTCGTCCTCCTCCGCCGAGATCTCGAAGAGCCCCTCGCTCCGCTCCGCCCGGCGATCGGGCGCCGGGCCCCGCGCGGGAGGCTCCTCCTCCCGCCATCGCGGCTCCGGGAAGCCCTGCGACTCCTCCGGGGGGATCGAGTCGGGGAGGTCGTCATCGCGCATCCGCGCCGGCGGCTCCTCCGTGGGTCCCTCCGTCCGGCTCTCCCCGAGGCCCGCGTGCCCCGCCTCGGCCGCCCGGCGGGGCGGCGGGGCGGGAGCCTCCGCGTTGCGGATCCGCTCCGACACCGCCTGGGTCTCGTCCGAGAGCCGATCGATCCCTCCGAGATACTGCTCGTTGCGATCGAGCAGCTCGAGCTGGGTGTGCAGAAAGCTGCGCAGGTGCTGCGTGAACGCCTCCTTCTTGCTTTGCAGGGCGCGGATCTCCTCGGTCAGCCGGCCCAGCCGCTCGCGCGCGTCGTCGAGCATCTGCTTCGCCCGCCAGTCGGCGTCCTGGAGGATCTGGTTCGCCTCCCGCTTCGAGGCGGTTTTCGCCTCCTCGGTCAGCCGTTCGGCGGTGAGCAGCGAGTTGCGCAAGGTCTGGTCCAGCTCCCGGTACTCGACGAGGCGATCCTCGCAATGCTGGAGCCGGTCGGTGAGCTGGAGATTCTCTTGAAGGACGCTCTCGTACTCCGTGGCGATGAGATCGAGGAAGACGCGGACCTCCTCCTTGTCCACCCCACGGAAGGCGCTGCGGAAGGTCTGCTTGCGAATGTCGAGAGGGGAGATCTTCTTCAACGCGCGCCTCCTCTGCTGCGGGGTTCGATTCCGGTCTCGAACCGCCGATCCGTCCCTGAACGCCCGCCCGAGCCGCGGCGATCGATCCGAGCCCGGCCACGCGGGATTCCCAAGGCCCGATACTATAGGAACGGCTCCGAGGACCGGCAAGGCAAATCGGGTCGACGACTTTGGGCGGTTCGGGAGCTTCGATATACTACGGGCGAACCGCAAGGAGGTGACGATGGCCGGACCATCAGGGGTGGGAACGCGCACGTTCAGCCAGCACATCGCCGACAGGCAGAAAGGCTTCCCGGAGGCGCGCGGGGAGTTCACCGCCCTTCTCCAGGAGATCATGGTCGCCGCGAAGGTGATCTCCCGGGAGGTGCGCAAGGCGGGACTGATCGACGCGCTCGGGCTGACCGGAAGGATGAACATCCAGGGCGAGGCGGTGCAGATCCTCGACGAGTTCGCCAACGAGACGATCATCCGCAACGTCGGCCACACCGGTCACCTGTGCGTCCTCTCCTCGGAAGAGAACGCCGAACCGATCCCGATCCCGGATCAGTACCCGCGGGGGGGATACGTGATGACCTTCGATCCGCTCGACGGGTCGAGCAACATCGACGGGAACGTCTCGATCGGGACGATCTTCTCGATCCACCGCAAGCGATCGTCCGGGACCGACGGGACCCTCGAGGACCTTCTCCAGGCGGGCCGCGATCAGGTGGCGGCCGGCTACATCATCTACGGGAGCAGCACGATCCTCGTCTACTCGACCGGAAGGGGACAGGGGGTGCACGGTTTCACGCTCGATCCGACGGTCGGCGAGTTCCTGCTCTCGCACCCGGACATCCGGATCCCGACCGATGGGCGGATCTACAGCGTCAACGAAGGGAACACCGGGCGCTGGGACGAGAAGACGCGCAAGGTCGTGGCCGGGCTGAAGGGATCGGACAACCCGCGGGGAGAGCCGTACAGCACCCGGTACATCGGCTCGCTCGTCGCCGACTTCCATCGCAACCTCCTCTACGGCGGGATCTTCCTCTACCCGCCCGATGCGAAGCATCCCACCGGGAAGCTGCGGCTTCTCAGCGAGGCGGCGCCGATGTCGTTTCTGGCGGAGGAGGCCGGCGGCAAGGCCACGACGGGACGGGAGCGGGTGCTCGACGTGGTCCCGAAGGAGCTGCACGAACGGGTGCCGCTGATCGTCGGCAGCCCGCGGGAGGTCGAGTGGGCCGAGCGGATCCTCGCGTCATGAACGAGCGGGAGTCGGATCGCGCGCGCGAGGGCGGGGAACGGATCGCGCGGGTGCCGGTCGAGCGGACCGAGGGGGAGACCCGCCGGATCTTCGAGCTGTACCGGAAGGAGCGGGGCAACGTCCCCAACATGTTCCGGACGATGGCCCACCGTCCCCCGCTTCTCCGGACGATGATCGCGCACTTCCGCGAGGTGATGGCCCCCGCCGAGGTCGACCTGCGGTTGAAGGAGCTGATCGCCGTGGCCGTCTCCGGCTTCCATCGCTGCGAGTACTGACTCGCCTCCCACTCCGTCCTGGCAGGACGGGCGGGCGCGCGGGACGAGGAGATCGCGGCGGCGAAGGAAGGCCGCTTCGCGGGGTTCGACGATCGGGAACGAGCGGCGCTCGAATACGCCGCGGCGGTCTGCCGCCGGAGCGACGCGATCCCGGACGACCTGTTCGAACGGCTGCGGGCGCGGTTTTCCGAGGGGGCGATCGTCGAGATCACCGCGGTCGTCGGCCTGTTCAGCTACTTCAACCGATTCAACAACGCGCTCCGGGTCCCCCCGACGCGGTAGGGAACCCCCCCGCCCGCTCCGCCGGCGTCGTTGAGCGGAACCGGCCCGGACTGTATAATTCCCGGTACACTGATCGAGTTGCGGCTCTGCAGCCGCTCCCCTTCCCCGGGACAGGTGATCCACCGCAGTCCGCCGAGGCGCGCCCCTCGGCCCGGGGAGCGCGATGCCTCCGAAACGTCCGCTCTGGCCTCCGATCCTGCTCGTCGCGGCCGTGGCGCTGGTCGTCACCGTCGGGCTGAT
>WJJW01000202.1 GCA_014729455.1 Candidatus Eiseniibacteriota bacterium | reverse complement strand
GGAAACAGCCGTACGAGATCGTATCCGTCGCGGTCCGTCCTCCCTCGCCATCGCTGGTCCAGTCGTCGCGGCGGAAGTGCCGGAAGGGACGCAGGATCTCGTCCCCGGTGATGTGGAACCGGTTCAGGTCGATCATCACGATCCGGCGGGCGTCCGCATACCCGATCGGCACGGATCGAGGAACCCACGGGTCGGGAAGCTCGAACGGATCCCGAAGCTCGGAGGAATCCTCGTCATCTGCGGGCTGCTCTGGGGCGATCGAAGAATCCTCCATCCCGCAACCGAGCAGAGGCACGAGAACGCAGAAGATCAGGACGGGAACCTTGGACCGCGCCAACCGCCCGGGTCGAACAGGCCGTGGGGGCATCGGGGATCCTCCAGGTGCTCCCGGCAGAAGAGCCTGCGAGAAGTCTGGCCGACTCCACCCCACCGCGCAAGCCTCCCGGATCAGCCCTTGCCGAGCCGCCGGCGGAGCTGGGCGGCCAGATCGGTCGGCAGCGGAGTCACGACCCGCGGCGGCAGCGGCCGCTCCGGCCCGGAGCGCCGCGCGTGCTTCTTCTCCACCTTCGCCTCCTCCGCCTCGACACGGGCCCGGCGGGCGGCGTCGACCGGCGCCTTCGGAACGTAGTCGGGCTTGCCGAGCACGGCGTGGAGCAGCACGAGCGCCGCCTCCTTGTCGGGGATCCGTCCCTTGCCCATCGCATCCGGGTCCTGCTGCATGTGCGGGGGCAGCGGAGCGCCGACGCAGGAGGGGCAGCCGTCGCCGCACGGGCAGGCGTGGATCAAATCGCACGCCCCCTCGAGGACCTCCTCGATCATGTGGTAGGTCTTCTGGGCGAAGCCGAGCCCGCCCGGATACTTGTCGTAGAGGAAGACCGCCGGGACGCCGACGTTCTTCGAATCGACGAGGGTTCCGAGGTCCCGCGGATCGCACATCGCGAAGAGGGAAACGACGTCGGGAAGCACGTTGGCGATCCCCCAGAGCCCTTCGGCGGGGATCCGCCCGTAGCGGGTCACCTTCTTCAGCGACTCGAGGGACGGCGTGATCCACAGCCCCATCGTCTCCAGGGTCTGGCTGGGAAGCTCCAGGTTCCCGTATCCGATCGAGTCCCGGCTTCCGAACTTGATCTTCTTGAACATGCAGACCTTGGTGTGCGCGTTCAGGTCGCCGAAGCCGACCTCGTTCTCGAAGAGCCGCTTCTCCAGCTCGGTGCGGACGATCTCGATGTGGCTGTCGGAGACCGCCTGGGTGTAGTAGTCGACGTCCGCCCGATGGACGTAGGCGACCTTCTCCTCGGTGTCGAGCCGATCGACGAAGAAGGTCTCCGCGTCGTGCATGTAGATCGCCTGCGGGTGGACCTGCGGGAACGCGGACGGCTCGTCGATCGTCCCGATCACGCGGTTGCCGTCCGGGCGCCCGGTCTCGGTGATCGTGTAGACGTTTTCGGCCGCGTTGCGCAGCGAAACGTTCGAGGCGGGATACCCTTCCTTCGTGGAGTACCACCTCCCCTTCACCTCCTTGACCTCCCCGTGCTCGCCGAGCAGATCGAGGATCGCCGGGGCGTACTCCCCCCAGTCCCGCTCCTCCTCGCGGCGGAGCGGGAGCTCGTAGACCGCGCAGCGGAGATGGGAGAGCAGGATGTGCGGGTTCTCCGGATCGATGACCGCGTGCTCCGGGGTCCGTTCGAAGAAGTATGCCGGGTGGCGCATGAGGTACTGATCGATCGGGAGGTTGTGCCCGACGAGGATCGCGACGGACTCATCCTCGCGGCGCCCCGCCCGTCCCGCCTGCTGCCAGGTGCTGGCGATCGTACCCGGGAAACCGACCAGGACGGCCGCGTCGAGGCTCCCGACGTCGATCCCGAGCTCCAGCGCGTTCGTCGAGATCACCCCGCGCAGATCCCCGTCGAAGAGCGCTTTCTCGATCGCCCGGCGCTCCTCCGGCAGGTAGCCGCCCCGGTAGGCACGGATCTTCTTCGCCGCCCCGCCACCGTCGCGGGCGAGCTCCTCCTGACAGTAGCGCAGCAGCACCTCGGTCAGGAGCCGCGCGCGCACGAAGCCGATCGCCTGGTATCCCCCGCGCAGCAGCGAGACGAGCAGATCGCGCGCCTCGAGGTTCGAGGAGCGCCGCTCGAGACCGGACGCATCGATCCGCGGCGGGTTCCAGAACACGAAGTGCTTGCGTCCGCGCGGCGAGCCGTCTTCCGATACGGTCGTGAACGTCCGACCGGTCAACCGCTCGGCCAGCTCCCCCGGGTTGGCGATCGTCGCCGAGGCGAAGACGAGCTGCGGGCGCGCCCCGTAGTGCTCGGCGATCCGCAGCAGCCTCCGGAAGACGTTGGCCGCGTGCGATCCGAAGATCCCCCGATAGACGTGGATCTCGTCGGCGACCACGAAGCTCAGGCGGCTGAAGAAGTCGGCCCAGCGCGCGTGGTTCGGAAGGATGCCGCTGTGCAGCATGTCGGGGTTCGTCAACAGGATCCGCGCCCGCTCGCGGAGCTGCGTTCGCAGGGCGGCCGGGGTATCGCCGTCGTAGGTCCCGGCGTGGAATCCGAACGGGCCGGGAACCGCGCCGGGACCGACCTCCCCCGCTTCCTCGTCGGGCCGCTGGAAGCGGCGGAGGGTCCGGAGCTGATCCTGCGCCAGCGCCTTCGTCGGGAAGAGGTACAGCGCCCGCGCCTCGGGATGGGTGACGGCCGTTTCGAGGATCGGGACGTTGTAGCACAGCGTCTTGCCGCTCGCCGTCCCCGTGACGACGACCACGTCCCGACCCTCCCGGATCGCGTCGATCGCCTGCGCCTGATGCGTGTAGAGGGTCTCGATCCCCATGCGGTCGAGCGCCTCCTGCATCGTCGGGGAGAGCGGAAGGGCCGGCTCGGCCCGGCGCGCCGGCCGGGGAGGGATCTCCTGGACGTGCACCGTCTGGCCCTGCTCCGCGGCGAGGCGGTGCAGCGACCCTAAGAGGTCGTCGGTGATCTTTATGCGACGTCTCACGGCTCCTCCGGTTTCTCCGATTCTTCGATGTCGATCAGGTTGGCGTAGAGCTCGGCAAGCGTGACCAGATCGTCTCGATTGTGTCGCAGGATCGGTTCCAGCCAGGACGGGTCGGATTCGCGGACCCAGCGGTGGTAGGCGTCCGGCACCCGCGCTCCATCCAGGTCGTCGATCCGGTGCCGGCCGCAGATCCGGCGCTCCAGAGTCTTCAGCCTACAGTCCTCGAAGACGCCGCGGAAGTGGCGGCGGGCGAGATGGAGCAGGTCGACGTGCGTCTCGGGTCCGACCGGGGGGAGCCGATGGAATGCGCACCGGAGCCGCAGCGAGGGGACGTCGAAGCTCTTCCCATTGAAGGTCACCCAGGCTCTGTAGGGTCCGTAGATCCGGCTGAAGTAGCGTAGCGTGGCCTCTTCCTCGGCGTAATCACGCGCGAGGAGTTGCACGAGGCGCATTCGGCCGTCCGGGTCCGCATGCAGCAGTCCGATCAGGAACAGGGGTCGTCCGACGAAACCGAGGGTCTCGAGATCGAGGAACAGGTGATCCGCAGGGACGCGAGCCGCCCGGCCGGGCAGACGGACGCGATGGGTCAGAAGCCCGAGGGCACCCTCCGGCTCCTCCCATCGCGCCTTGGGAAACCGTTCCCGCAGCCAGCGCTGGATGTCGTTCACCGGTTCCCGATTCCTGCTCGCGCCGGCCCACTGCTGTCCCCCCCGAAGGGACGCGCGCATTGTACGGGACTCTCCCGCCGTCGCGCAACGCGGGAGCGGGCCGGCTTGACGGCGCCACGCGATTCGGATTGAGTAGGCGGCGAAGGAGGGAGTCGAACATGCGACGCCGTCACGCGCAACGGATCTCGATCGGGCTGGCCGCCGTCGTCCTCGCGATTGTGGCCGCCTTCCCGGTCGCCGGACAGTCGACCGAATCGTTCCCCACCGCGGAGCTCGGCGAGGCGTTCCCGCCGGTCCTCTCTCCCGGATGGGTGGAGCGGAACCTGCACGGGCCCGATCTCGCGATCCTCGATGCCCGCCCCTCGATTCGCGCGTACGCCGAGGGTCACCTCCCGGGCGCCCGGCACCTCACCTCCGACAACCTCCGCTCCTCCGCCGAGGGGGTCCCCGGAAGGGTCTATCCGATCGAGATGATCGAGACGATCGCGGGCCGCCTCGGTCTCACGCAATACGCCCGGATCGTCGTGTACGGGGAGGGGAGCGACCCGCACGCCGCCTTCGTGGCCACGGTTCTCCGCGCGGCCGGCCTGCAGCACGTCTCGATTCTCGACGGCGGCCTCGCCCGCTGGAGCGCCGAGGGCCGTCCGCTCTCCCGGAGCCTGGAAGCGGTCGCGCCGACGCGGGTGCGTCTGACGCCGACCACCCGCCTCTTCGTCGGCCTGCAGGAGGTCCGACAAGCCGTCGAGAACGGGAGCGCCCTCCTGCTGGACTGCCGACGCCGGGAGGCGTTCGAGTCCGGACACCTCCCCGGCGCCGTGCACCGCTTCTGGAAGGAGGATCTCGCCGCCTCCGAGACGGATGGGGCCGCATCGTTCCGCCCGGTCGAAGAGCTCGAGGAGGAGTACCGGGCCCTCGGCGTGGGACCGCAACACCCCACGATCGTCTACTGCACCTCCGCTCACACCGCCGCCTCGGTCGTCTGGTCGCTCCGGTACCGGCTCGGGTATCCGGAGACCCGGCTCTACGACGGATCCTGGCTCGAGTGGGCGAGCCATCCGGAGCTGGAGCGGGAACCGCCGGAAGGCCCACCGGCCGGGATCCCCCTCCAGGCGCTGCAGCGCGCTCGCGAGGCGGCGCGGTCGCTCGGCAGCAGCCTGATGGGCGCGCTCCTCCGTGAGCTGAAGGCGGGGGGGCCGCTGCATGCGCTGGGCGTCTGCTACGAGATCGCCCCCTCCATCGCGGCGGAGCACTCGGTCGAGGGGATGACCGTTCGTCGCATCTCCAACAAGGTCCGCAACACGGCCGACACGCCCGACGCGTACGAGAGGGTGGCACTGCGCGACTTGCAGTGGCGGCACGATCAAGGGAAGCTCCCCGAGGAGACGATCGAAGTCGTGCGGAGCGAAGGGCGGAGAGTCCTGCGGTACCTCCGGCCGATCCTGGTCAAGGAGGTCTGCCTCCAGTGCCACGGCCGTCCGGAGCGGATCGATCCCGCCGTCGGGGAGTTCCTGCGGGAGCGCTACCCGGAGGACCAGGCGACCGGATACGAGGTCGGAGATCTGCGCGGGGCCGTGTCGGTGACGATCGAGCTGGACGACGGGGAGGAGTGATGGCGGAGACCAAGCAGTTCCGGGCGATCGTGCGCGGTCGGGTGCAGGGGGTCTACTTCCGCGCGACCACCGCCGAGGAAGCCCGCCGGCTCGGTCTCGCCGGGTACGCCCGCAACCTGCCGGACGGTTCGGTGGAGGTGGTCGCCCGCGGCGCCGAAGAGGCGCTGCGGGACCTCGTGGCCTTTCTCCACCGCGGCCCGATCCCGGCGCGGGTCTCCGGCGTCGAGGTCGACTGGGACGACTCCAGCCCCGCCCCGGATCCGTTCACGGTGAAACACTGAACCGCGCCGGACCCGGCCGTTGAACGAGAACCTGCAGACGGTCCTCGGCTCCGTCGTCGAGGTGTTCGGCCTCGTCGGCGTCGCGACGCTCTACGCGCGGCGGTTCCGGTTCGACACGCGGGCGACGATGCGGATCGGGATGGACCTGTTCGTTCCCTGCCTGGCCTTCACCGCCCTGATGGACTCCGACATCCGCGCCTCCGAGTTCGTCACCGCCGCCGGGGCGACGCTGATCCAGATCGGGGCCGGCCTGCTGATCGGATGGTTGGGGCTGCGCCTCATCGGATGGGGCGATCGCCGCGAGCTGTTGATGCCGATCGCCTTCGTCAACTCGGCCAACCTGCCGTTTCCGCTGCTGCTGACGAACTTCGGCGCCGCCGGCCTGTCGCGCGGGGTCCTCTGCTACACGACGACGAATCTCCTGATCTTCTCGATCGGCCTCTTCCTCCTTCATGGGGGCGGGCGGACCCGGGAGGCATTCAAGGAGCCGGCGCTCTGGGCGACGGTTCTCGCCGGTCTGCTGCGCCTGCTGCAGGTGGAGGTTCCCGAAACGGTCATGCGGGTTCCCCGGCTGGCGGGGATGGCGGCGGTCCCTCTGATGCTGGTCCTGTTCGGGGACGCTCTGGCGCGGACCCGAATGACCGCCTGGAAGCCGGCGGTCGTCGCCACGATCCTGCGCTACGCGAGCGGCGGCCTCGCGCTGCTCGTGACGCTCACGTGGCTGCAGCCGACGGGGATGCTGCGCAAGGTGCTGATCCTCTACGCGCTGCTCCCCTCGGCGGTCGTCAACGTCGTGCTCACACAGAAGGCGGGGCGGGACGACCAGGCGGTCGCCTCGGCGATCCTGCTGGCGACCGTCGTCTCGATCGGCCTGATCCCGTTCCTGCTCTGGTTCATGAGCCGCTGAAAGGGACGGTGCCCCTCGACGCGCGCCCGGGCAGATCCTAGACTTCCCGCGGGCGAGGAAGGGAGGTTGCGATGAAACGGATCGGATGGGTCATTCTTCTTCTGGCTGGTCTCTCGGCGGCGGAAAGCGGGCGCGGCGCGGACCGTGCTCCCCGGCCGATCCGTGAAGCGCTGGCGGCGGTCGATCTGGACGCCGACCGGCTCCGTTTCGACCGGCACGACATGAGCCTGTACGGCGGGGATCGCTGGCGCCTCCGCTTCTTCGACGCCTGGATCGACCGTCCGCTGCGGATCCCCGGCGACGCCGAGGTGCTGCAGCGCAACCTCCTGGCCGCGGCCGACTCGCCCGCCCGGCTGTTCTCCTCAGCGACGGCGCGCCTGGAAACCGCCGTCCGGCGGGGTCTGATCGGTGATCCGATCGGGGACCTGCGGGCCGCGCTTCCCGAGCGCGATCCGCTCACCGAAGCGGCCGCGCGGCTCTGGCCACGCGCAGGACGGATGCTCCTCCCCGAAGAGAGACGATCCCTGCGCCGCGCGGAGGGGCGGCTGCCCGACTCGGTCTCCGCAGCGGTGGCGGTGATCCTGGAAG
>WJJW01000201.1 GCA_014729455.1 Candidatus Eiseniibacteriota bacterium | reverse complement strand
GGTCTGCTCTCCCTGATCGGCTTCCTCGCCGCGGTCGTCATGCGCGCGGTCCGGCGTTTCGCGGACCGGCGGACGGCGCTCTCCCTGGGGCTCTTCGGGTTCGCACTCTGGAACGCGCAGTTCAGCGGGGACGTGACCTCCAACGAGTGGATCTGGCTCTTCGCCGGTCTCGTCGCCGGACGGACGCGATGAGCCGTTGCACCGGCCGCGCGCTGCGGATCCTCGCGTTCTCGGCCGTCGACCTCTCGCTTCCGCAGGGCCACGCGCTGCACCTGCGGGGGATCCTCGATGCGCTGGCCGAGCGGGGTCACGCCGTCCGCCTGGTGACTCCCCGCCCGGTCGGGACGAGGCCCCGCACCCGCTTCGCGCGGACCGAGATTCCGGTCCTTCGCCTCGGCGTCCTCGGTCCCTGGAGCTTCGAGAAGT
This sequence comes from Candidatus Eiseniibacteriota bacterium, assembly GCA_014729455.1. Classification (GTDB taxonomy): domain Bacteria; phylum Eisenbacteria; class RBG-16-71-46; order CAIMUX01; family VGJL01; genus WJJW01. The sequence goes on along the minus strand of WJJW01000201.1, from coordinate 6,854 downwards.
GGGGCGGGCTCGTGCTCTTCTTCGCCGCCCTGTTCCGGCGTCCCGATCTCCTCTACGTCCGGCACGATCTCTATACGCTGGCGCCGGGGATCGTCGCCCGCTGCCTGCGGATCCCGATGGCCGTCGAGGTCAACGCATCGATCCCCGACGAGGCGGCGCTCTGGGGGAGGCGGTCCGTTCGGCGGATCGCCACCTTCTGCGAGCGGTTCACGCTGCGTCGGGGAGATCGGATCCTCGTCCTCGCGCGCGAACAAGCGGCGGCGATCGCCCGGCGTGTCCGGGTCCCGGAAGATCGGTTCCGCACGGTCGAGATCGGGACGCGCCTGCCGGTCCCCATCGACGTTGCGGAGGTCCGCCGCGCCGAGACGGTGCCCGAGGATCGGTTCCTCGTCGGCTTCGCCGGCAACCTCTCCCCGGTGCAGGGGGTCGGGCGGCTTCTCGATGCGGCGGCGCTCTGGGATCGGGACCGGACCGAACTCTGGGTGATCGGGACCGGAACCGAGGAATCGGCTCTGCGCGCCCGGGCCGATCGGGCTCCCGCGCGGATCCGTCTCTTCGGCGGGGTCGACCGCGACGAGGCCGACCGGCTGCTCGCCGCCTGCCAGGTCCTCGTCGCTCCGTATGACCGCGCCGCCTACGGGAGGATCTCCGCGGGCGGCGCGCTGAGCAGCAAGATCCTCACCTATCTCGCCGCGGACCGTCCGATCCTCGTCGCCGATCTGCCGGCCTACTCCTGGATCGAGGAGATCGGGGCCGGCGAGCGGGTGGACGCCGATCGTCCCGAAGTCCTGGCGGAGAGGATCGACGCGTGGCGCGATCGCTGGGTCGAGGCTGGCCGGCCGCTGAACGGATGGCCGTGGCGCGCTCCCGGGCCGGGACGCCGCTTCGTCGAGGAGGGGCGGACCTGGGAGGCGGCGGCCGAGAAGACCGAGTCCGTCCTGCGCGAGATGCTCCCCGAGCGAGGCGGCCCGTGATCAATCGCGCCGGAGGGCGACCAGCGAAATGACCAGCGCGGTGATCCCGCTGATCGGTGCCAGGAGGGTCGAGACCCGGTGGGTCCAGCGCTCGGGGACGGTCACCGTCGTGCCGGGGGGGAGGTACGACCCCGGGCCGATGTCATCGGTCTCCCCGCCGTCGGGGAAGCGGACCTTCCACCCGCCGCCTCGGCCGATCTGTGTCGGCCCCCCCGCCATCCGGACGTAATCGCCGGCGGTGAGCTCGGGCAGATGCGCGTACGGTCCGGGATAGCGGACGGCACCGATGACGTAGACGTACCGCTCGCGGACCCCGACCTCGAGACGGTCTCCCGGCCGGAGCAGCGTCCCATCGTCCTCCGGGGTCCGGAGCCGCGAGCGCTCCCCTTCGCGCACGCGGACGATCCCGCCGGTCGCCTCCTCTGAGAGCCCCCCCGCGCGGGCGAGCGCGAAGCCGATCGTGTCCCCCTCCTTCCACTCCAGCAGAAGGTGCGGGGGCTCGGGGATCCGGGAGCCGACGTTGGGGACCGCGCCCCCCTGATCTCCCGGGATCCCGTGGACCGCCCCGCTGACCTCCACGTACGCCTCCGCCGGCGGAACGTGGATCGCCACGCCGGGGCGGAGCGGGGGGTTCTGATCGAGCTCCCCGAGCAGGGCGAAGCGGACCAGATCGGCGGTGGTCTCGGTGCCGGTCGACGCGTCGCGGATCCGGATCGCGCGCAGGGAGGCGTCGCCCCGCGGTCCCCCCGCCGCCTCGAGGGCGAAGGCGACCCGGTCGTACGAGCGGAAGATCTGGAGGCTCGGGTTGCGCACCGCACCCGTGATCGGCACGCGGAACGAACCCGGTTGCAGCAGATGCAGGGCGATGGAGCCGCCCGGGTAGCGAGGGGCCAGCCGGTCCCGGACCAGGCTGTCCACCTCGGCCAGCACGCGTCCGGTCGCCCGCACCGCATCGGCGCCCGGCAACAAGAGCTTCCCCTCGGCGCTGACCGCGATCCGCCATGCCTGATCGGTCTCGCCGCCGACCTCGAGCTGGAGCAGATCTCCGGGGACCATCGGGTAGGTGTCGGGATCGATCGGCCGCTCCAGCGCCGGCGCGATCTCGGGGCCGACCACGCCGGTCGCCGGCACCCGCCCCTCCGTCGAGCTCGGGAAGAGCAGATCGAACTCGAACGGGCGCGATCGATCCGCTCCGGAGACGATCCCGCCGGGCAGGACGAAGCCGCCCACCAGCAGCGGGACCAGGATCCGGCGGATCCAGACATGTCGGGGAGTTCGGAAGAGCATCATCGAGCGATCCGGCCGGCTCCGGCCGATTGGCCGATTCTAGGGAGCGGGGGTCGAACGCCGCAACCGGTCGATCCGTCCGGTCGCGCGGGGCTCAGCGTTCGCTCCGTTCGCGAATCCAGCGGGCCACCCTGCGGACCCCTTGCGGGATGAACCCCTGCCCCGGAAGCGACTCCAGATCGATTCCGGCCCTCCATCGACGCGAACGCCGGAGCGGGTAGCCGCCGTCCAAGCCTCGCAGGATCAGATCGCGGTACGACGCGCCCATTCGCTCCAGGGGGAAGTGGTCGGAGACCGAGGCGTAGCCGGTGCGGGCCACCCGCTCCCAGGCGTCCCGATCCCGGTCGAGGAAGGCGATCCGCTCCGCGAACGCCTCCGCGTCCCCGACCGGGACGAGGAAGCCGGTCCGTTCCTCCTCGACCGTCGCGTCGGTGACCCCCCGCAGATGCGAGCAGATCGGGACGCAGCCGCACGCCTGCGCCTCGAGAGGAACGAGCCCGAACGCCTCGCGCGTGGACGGGAAGAGGAGGAGATGCGTCTCCAGGAGCAGGCGGTACACCTCCTCCGGGTCGAGCGGCCCGAGGAAGGTCGCTCGATCGGCCGCTTCTTCCCGTTGGAGGGCCTCCTCGAGGAACGGGCGATCCGGACCGTCCCCGGCGATCCGGACCTCGGCGGCGACCCCGCGGCCCCGGCACGCGGAGAGGATCCGCGGGAGCAGCTCGATCCCCTTCTGGGTCCGGTCGAGGCGTCCGACGAAGGCGACCCGAAGCGGGTCCCCCTTGCGTCGATCCAGGCGCAGCTCGCTCTCCAGCGGGATCGCCACGCCGTGTGGGATCAAGAGGACGGGACGGTCGGGAACCTCGAGCTGCGCCGCGCTGCTGACCTTGGGACCCGGCGCGACCATCACGTTCCACGCGTGCCGGTTCGATGCCGCGACGCGGTAGACCGGCGGGGTGTCTCCGTGGACGATCGCCACCACGAAGACGCGATCCGGCAGCTTGCCGATCGCTCGCTGCGCGTGCTGGGAGTGGTTCAGCAGGAGCGCATCGTAGCCGCGCGACGCGAGGAAGTCTCCCACCCGTTTCGCGTGCCGGAGGCGGCTTCTCTCCGCCGCGCCCGCGACATGATGGGCGGCGATCCCGTACCGCTCCGCCCGCTCGAACCAGTCGCCCGGCTCCTCCGTCGTCACCAGCTCGACTTCGGCTCCCTCCCGCGACAGGAACCGTCCGAGGCGGAACAGGAAGGTCGCGACGCCGCCGCAACGGAGCGCGTAGACCGCCAGACCGATCCGCAGCCCTTCCATTCGGCCTGTCGATCCCACGCGAACGACCTCCCCTCGCCGAGGCGGGTCGGCCCCGTGCGCGATCCCCAGGGTAGAAGAGAGGAAGGCCTCCCGCCACAAGAGGAGACCGCGTCTGCTCCGGGGAGAGAAGAGCAGACGCGGCAGGGGAGAGGCTCGTTGTCGAAGCGCATCCCGAGGGGTCGAGCCGCCCCCGTCGGGCCGTGGGCCTGGGGCTCTCCAAGCCCCCGGTGCTGGCGTCCCGGAATGGTGGCAATCGCCATGCCAGAGAGGGTGCGACGCACGGACCGCCGTTTGCGGCCGCGTCCGCCGCTGCTTCGGGTCGACACGCCCGGCCGGCGGCGAGGCGCGACGCGCGAGGACTCCCAACCGGCGGCGCCCGGATCCGATACGCCGGTCCGGCCGGATTCGGCCGCTCCGGGTCGATTGCCCCCGGTGGGGAGGAGCGGCGTCCGCCGGCGCGAGGCGGTATCGTGTGCGTGGGAGGAGACGTGCCGAGAACGACGATTCACGTGATCGACGCGACGGCGGTGCTGTTCCGCGCCTACTTCGCCTGGGCGAAGATCGCCGCGCCGGATGGACGGGAGGTCGGCGCGGTCTTCGGCTTCTGCCAGTCCCTGGTCCGGTTCCTGCGCGTCGTCCGTCCGACCCACGTCGCCCTGGTCTTCGACGCGGCGGAGCCGACGTTCCGCCACGAGATCTACCCCCGGTACAAGGCGGATCGAGGAGAGCCGCCCGAGGACCTCGTCCCGCAGTTCGACTTCGCCCTGCGCGCCTCCCGGGCCCTCGGCTTCCTCGGCTATTGCATTCCCGGATTCGAGGCCGACGACCTGATGGCGACCCTCGCCCATCGCGGAACCCGCGCGCGGCTGCGGACCGTCCTGGTGACCCCCGACAAGGACGTCCAGCAGCTCGTCGGCGGGTCCGTCTTCGTCATGGATCCGAAGAGCTTCGTGCTGGTGGACGCCGCCGGGGTCGAGGCGCGGTTCGGGGTCCCGCCCGCCCGGCTGCCCGACCTGCTCGCCCTCGCGGGCGATCCGTCGGACAACATCCCGGGAGTCCCGGGGATCGGTCCGAAGGGGGCCGCCGCGCTGGTGGGGACGCTCGGCCCGTTGGAGGAGATCTACGCGAATCTGGATCGCATCGCCGAACTGGGCATCCGCGGCCGCGGGACGATGGCCGCGAAGCTCGCCGCGCACCGGGAGGAGGCGTTCCTCTTCCGGAGGCTCGTGGAGCTGCGCCGGGACGCGCCGCTGTCCGACGAGGCGATGACGGTCGGAACGCTCCGCTACCGAGGGCCGAACCCCGATGCCGATTCGGTGTTGGAGGGACTCGGACTGCGGGCTCCGCTGCGGGCCCTGCGGAACATGCGGGAGCCGGGGTAGCGCGGATCGTCGGCGCGCCTGGCGGGCCGGATCCTCTTGGTGTAGGCTGCCGTTTGACATGAAACGAAAGGAATCGTTGCTGAACCGCACGCGACCGCTCCGTTCGCCTGCCGGCGCCCTCCTCGCCGCCGGTCTCCTCTTGATCCTGTTTGCCGGCTGCACGGAGGAGGACAACCCGGTCGGCTTCACCGAGGGACCGCGCGGAGAGAACCCGGTGGTTCCGGAGACGCTGACCGTGGCCGCCCCGTCGGCGGATCGAGAGAGCCGCCCGCCCCGGACCACGGGGACCTCGCTCTCCCTGCTCGTGGGATTCGTGGACGAGGAAGTCCGCTCGAACGCGCTCCTCCGCTTCGCCTCCCTTCCCGACACCACGGGGATCCGCTACGCCTGGCTGCAGCTCTACGCGCGGCGCGGTCAGGGGGAGGCGATCCGGATCTCCGTCCGACGGGTCCGCGGCGACGCGGACGCCTGGTCGGCCGGAGACGCGGCGTGGGAGACCCGGCCGGCCCTGTTCGAGGAGCCGCTCGACTCGCCCCGACCGGTCCGGACCGGCGCGATCGAACCGGACGGGCTCGACACGATCCCGCGGATCGGGATCCCGATCTCGCTCGTTCGGTTCTGGAAGGAGAACCCCGACAGCAACGCCGGCCTCGAGATCTCCGTTTCTTCCGACAGCCCGGGCGAGGGGATCGCGCGGATCTCCTCGCACAACGACATCGTCTACGACGCCGGCGGTGCGGCGCTCCGCTCCCCGGCCCTCTTTCTCGCGGACAGCACCAACACCGACGTCTCCGTGGTCGAGGCGACCGAAGATGCCTACATCTTCGAGGATCTGCGACCGCCGCCGACCGGCTCCGACTCGCTCGCCGCGGTCAGCGGCGGTCCTCCGTCGCGCTACCATCTGCGGTTCGACCTCGACCCGCTCCCGCGGGACGCGTCGATCCTCCGGGCGACGCTGACGCTTCCCCTGTCCGCCGGGCAGGTCTCCGAGGACGATCCGGTCCGGCTGTCGTTCTATGAAACGGGAGAGGAGTGGAGCGAGGAGGTGCCGATCGACTCGCTGATCACGGGGACCGCCGCGGTCTACGCGCAGACGTACAGCGATTCGGCGAGCACGGCCTTCGAGGCGGAGCTGGGCGCGCTCGTCCAGCTCTGGGCGGCCGGACGGGAGAATCACGGGCTCACCGTGCGGCTGTCCGACGAGACCGCCGCACCGATCGGGATCGAGCTGTTCACCCGCGAGGCGGCGCGCACGCCGAGCCTGCGCGTGCTCTACCTGACCCCGATCGACGATCGGTGGGAGGAGGCGCGATGAGGATCCTCGGGATCACGCTCGCCCTCTGGATCACCGCGGGGATCCCGGCGGAGGGGTCGACCGTCTTCAACTCGAACGGGTACGGATGGTGGTGGGACGAAGGGGATCCCGCCGTGATCGGCCGGGGAGGGACCGCGACGGCCTCGACCGAATACGGGATCTCCGGCGCGGGAAACCCCGCGTCGATCGCCGCGGCGGAGGTGACCACCGGCTTCGTCTCCTACGGCGCCGAGGCGACCCGCGTGAAGGGGGACGAAGGGAGCTTCCGCCAGCGGGCCGACCTGCTTCCGCACTTCGGGGGGATCGTGATCCTGCCCGAGGGGCTTCGGATCGGCGGCTTCTTCCGCGTGCAGAGCGACGCCACGTACAGCCGGAAGGTGCGCCGCGAGGGGGACACGCCCTCGACGCTCTGGACCACCGGCAAGGGAGGGTGGACCCGTCTCCAGGTCGAGCTCGCGGGTTCCGCTTTCGGCCGGCGCCTGCTCTGGGGAGGGGCCGTCTCCCGGATCCAGGGGACCGTGAAGGAGGAGTGGACCGTCGAGTTCGACGATTCCCGGTTCCGCCGGCACCGCCAGATCAACGAGGGGCGGATG
>WJJW01000200.1 GCA_014729455.1 Candidatus Eiseniibacteriota bacterium | reverse complement strand
CGCATGTCATGAAGGTCCAGCGCACCGGCGGCAGCCAGAAGTTCTTCAGCTTGGTGACGATCCTGGCGTTCTCGTTCACTCTGCTGACCGGAGCGTTCAAGATGCGCACCGACTTCTCCTGGGATCCTGCCGGCAACTACATCGGTGACGGAACCTGGTTCAAGTTCATGTTCGACTCGATGTTCACGCCTCTGGGGGCCGCGATGTTCTCGCTGCTCGCCTTCTTCGTCGCCTCCGCCTCCTTCCGCGCGTTCCGCGCCCGGACCAAGGAGGCCACGCTGCTTCTCGCCGCGGCGTTCGTGATCCTGCTCGGCAGGACCCCTCTGGGGCACATCGCCACCGCCTGGTTCCCCGAGACGATCGCCTGGCTGCGCGTCGAGAACCTGAGCAACTGGATCCTCTCCTGGCCGAACATGGCCGGGCAGCGGGCGATCCTGATCGGGATTTCGCTGGGCATCATCTCCACGTCGTTGAAGTTGATCCTCGGGCTGGAACGCAGCCACCTGAGCGGGGAGGGCTAGCCGATGCACTGGATCGAGAGAGTCGGTCGCCTCGACCGCCGGGTGATCTTCGTCGTCATCGCGCTCGCCGTGGTGATTCCGCTGGTCGCCGAGCTGATCTTCCCGGTGTACCCGAGCGAGATCGTCGAGAACATCTACGACAGGATCGAATCGTTGCCACCGGGATCGAAGGTGCTTCTGAGCCTCGACTACGGCCCCTCGACGGCGCCCGAGAACCAGCCGATGGCCTCGGTGATCTCCCGCCACGCCCTGGAGCGGGATCTCCGGCTGTACGTGATGGCGCTCTGGCCGACCGGTCCGGGACAGGCCAACATCTTGATCGAAGACGTCCTGCACGCGGAGTTCCCCGACAAGGTCGAAGGGGTCGACTGGGTCCATCTCGGGTACAAGGCGGGAAACCAGGGACTGATCAACACGATCCTTCTGGACATGAAGGGAATGTACACGACGGACTCCGAGGGAACGGCGATCGACGAGATCGAGATGATGGACGACATCCGCAACCTGCAGGACTTCGACCTGATCTTCGGAGTCGGCTCCGGGTTCCCCGGCGTGAAGGAGTGGGTCCAGTTCGCTGGGGATCGCGGAGACATCCCGATCTCGGGGGGCGTGACTGCGGTCGAGGCTCCGCTCCTCTACCCGTACTATCCCAAGCAGCTCCTCGGGCTGATGGGCGGTCTCCAGGGAGTGGCGGAGTATGAGGCGACCCTGGTCCGCCAGTATCCACGCTTCAAGGAGACCGGCGAGACGGCCGTCCGGTTGATGGGACCGCAGGCGGTCGCGCACACGGTGATCATCCTGTTCGTGATCATCGGCAACATCGCGTACTTCGTCGAACGTCGACGAACCAAGCAATCATAGGTGGATTCATGGAGCTCTCGACGCAAATCGAAGTCTGGATCGGTGCCTTCCTGACGTTGATGATCTTCTCCTTCCTCTGGAAGGACAATTTCTTCTACAAATTCGCCGAGCACCTCTTCGTCGGTGTATCCGCCGCCTACTGGATGGTCGTGGGAATCTGGTCGACCATCTTCCCCAATTTGATCGCGCGGCTCTGGCCCTCCCTGGTCCGTGACGTCGTCCCCGGAGCGGCCGGCGGCGAACCGCAGTACATCTTCCTCATCCCCCTGGTCTTCGGACTTCTGCTCCTGACCCGGTTGCTGCCGAAGATCCACTATCTTTCGCGCTGGGCGATGGCGCTGGTGATCGGATACGCCGCGGGAACGAATCTGATCCGCTATCTGCAGAGCGACCTGATGAGCCAGATCAGCTCGACGATCGTTCCCATCGCCGTCGTCAGCGATGGTCGCCTGCAGATCGGCGAGACGTTCAGCCACCTCGTGCTCTTCTTGGGGGTCTTCTGCGGACTGATCTACTTCTTCTTCAGCCGGGAGCACAAGGGGGTGTTGAAGCCCGCTTCCCGGCTCGGGATCTGGATCTTGATGATCACCTTCGGCGCCTCGTTCGGCTACACGGTGATGGCGCGTATCTCGCTGTTGACCGGACGGGTCCAGTACCTGATGGGTGATTGGTTGGGACTTCTGTAGACACGTTGCGCCGGCGGGCGCTCCCGCCGGCGTTCCCCTACTCGGTCACGAAGACGTCGTACCGTTCCCGGCAGGCGGATCCGAACACCCCGATTCCGCCGGAGATCCCGCCGCTCTCCTCCGGGTGCTCCCGGTAGAGATAGTTGTAGAAGTTGTCGTCGATCGACAGGACCTGGATCTCGTAGGCTCCGTAGAAGACCATCATCGCGCCGTAGAAGGTGATCCGGAACGCCCCCTCATCGACCCGATCGACGTTCTTGATCCGGAAATAGGCGGCGATGTGACGCGGCTCCCCGTTCGCTCCGCCGTACTCGTCGTAGTCGTCCGGCTTCTCGTGATCCCCGAACGGGTGGATGTACCGGGCATCCTCCCACTCCTCCTCGCAGTAGACGTCGAGGTAGAAGATCTGCTCCTCGTCCGGACAGGTCAGGACGATCGGGTGCCGATCGGGGATCTCCTCGTACCGCATCGAATCCGGCGTCACGAGGGGCTCCTCCAGCATCTCGAACGGATGGGGCGTCGTCGTGGTGCCGGTGAGCGTCCGGTCTCCGGCGACGATGGAAAGGTGGTACGTGGTGCGGGGTTCGATCCGGAGATCGGGATCGCCGTAATGTCCGGGCTCGAACTCCCTCAGCGTATCAGGGGCGTACCCCTCCCTCCGCAGGGTCACGAGGGCTCCCCGGACCGCCGCTTCCCCGGGATCGTAGAGATCGTCCACCGGCCGCGTCCGCGTGACCAGGATCGCGTTGCCTCCGCTCACCGGCTCTCCGGCGTAGAGGTAGCCGAAGACCGCGACCTCATCCCGCGTCTCGGGCGAAGCTGTGTCCTCCCCGCATCCCACGGGGAGAAGGGCGAGGATTGCCAGCGCCGACGTCACGAAACGGCTAGAACGCGACATTGACCCCGATCGTCGGCAGGAAGGGAAGCATCGTGACATCTTCGGTCTCCACCGGATTCTCGGTCGTATCGTAATAGCGAATATAGACATTCTCATGGTTGTACAGATTCACGATCTGCAGGTTCGGCTCGATCGTCCAGGATCCGAATTCGATCCGGTAGGTCAGCCCGACGTCGAGACGGTGGTAGTCGGGGAGTCGGTGCGCGTTCAGGTCGCCCGGAAGGACCGTTTCGTACTCTCTCCCGGTGATGTCGCGCACCGCGTAGCGGCCGGAGGCGAGCGTCGTCGGCTGCCCGGATCCGTACCGGAACTGCATCGTGAGGTTCCACCTCCGTCCGAGGTCCTTCTCCTGCATCAACACGATCTGATGTCGCCGGTCGTAGGCAGGATGGAATTCCTCTCCGTAGTTGAAGCCCCGGATCGTCCGCCGGGTGTCTCCGAGCGCATAGCCGACCCATCCCTCGAAGCCCCGATAGCGATTCCGGATGAACACCTCGCCGCCCCAGGCCCGTCCGTCTCCCGAGAGGAACGCCTCCCCCAGATCCGCGTTCTCTTCGATCAGCGAATTTCCGAACTCCTCGCTGAACTCCACGAGGTTGCCGTACTCCTTCCAGTAGGCCTCGACCGACAGATCGAACGACTCGAAGGGCCCGAGATCCACGCCCAACACGATCTGATCGGCCCGTCCCGGTGCGAGCGTCTCGTCGACCGGGAACCACATGTCCGCGAAGCTCGCCCCTTCCTCGGAGACGAGGTTCAGGTACTGGAAGTATCGCCCATAGGTCAGATGGATCGAGGTGAGCGGATCCAGACGACGCCGCACCGTGATCCGGGGGCCCAGGTCGAAGTAGTCCCCGCCCGAGTAGTAGTCGAGCCGCAGGCCGGGCTGGACCTGCCAAAGGGGCGAGAGCTCCCAGCTGTCCTGCCCGTAGAGGGCGCCGTAGAACCCATCGTAGGAGAACTCCAGCTCCTCGTCCCCCCGACTCCGCCGGAAGAGGAAGTCGAGGGCCTTCGTCTCGAACCCGAAGTCGATCAGGTGGCGGGAAGAGGGGGCGTAGGAGAGGTTCCCCTTCAACGAGATGTCCTCGATCCGGTTGGCCATGCCGAACTCGAAATCCTGGAAAGCGATGATCCCCTTCGACTCGAACCGGCTCCCACCGAGAACGAAGTGGGAGAAGAGATCGTTGCCGAAGAGATGTGTCCACTGGAGGCTCCCGGTGTCGTTGCCCCAGTCGAGCAGAACGTCGAGGGACTGCTGGTCCCAGTCGAGCCGGTCCCGTCCCCGGAAGGCGCTCAGGCTGGTCTTGTTGGACGGGGTGACGTCGTAGTTGAGCTTCGCGTGCAGATCGTAGAAGTTGTACGGGATGTCGTAGTCGGCGGCGTTCGCGAGGGGCTCGATGTACGTGTGCCGGCCGGCCAGCATCCAGGATCCCTTGCTCCAGGGACCGTCGAGCGTCGCATTGGCCGCGATGATGCTGAAGCGTCCCCGACCCTGCATCCGCTTCCGGTTCCCGTCACGGTTGTGGACGTCCAGCAGCGAGGAGAGCCGTCCCCCGTAGCGGGCCGGGTAACCCGACTTCTGGAGGTCGACGGTCTTGACGGCATCGACGTTGAACGTGCTGAAGAAGCCGAACAGATGGCTCGGATTGTACACGTCGACGTCGTCGAGGAGGATCAGGTTCTGGTCCGCGCTCCCCCCGCGCACGTAGAGGCCGCTCGAGAAATCCGATAGGCTGCTCACCCCCGGCAGCGTCTGCACGGCGCGGAACAGGTCGACCTCCGCGATCGACGGAACCCGTCCCAGCTCCCGCGTCTGCAGCGTGAGCTTGCTCGGCTCCAGGGTCCGCTCCTCCGGACCGGCGTGGACCTCGACCGCCTCGATCTCGATCGGCTGCGGCGCCAGCTCGACGCTCAGGTCGAGCGCCGTCCGCTCCTCGAGGTCGATCGCGCGCACCTCGGGGCGATATCCGGCATGACTGATGACGAGGCGGTACCGACCGGCCGGAATCCCGGCGAGGACGTAGAAGCCCTTCTCGTTGGCAACGGTTCCGTATCGGGTCTCCGCGAGAGAGACGCCGGCGCGGGCGAGCGCCTCCCCGTCCTCCGCACTGTGCACGAAACCGGAGACGGTGGCGGCGCCGGCGAGCGGGGGCGCGAAAACAATCAGGAGCAGGGCAAGTCCGGCCAACCGACAAACGGGGCGCAACACGCTTCTCCTCATCTTCCCCACACGAGCCCTTCCCGACCCCCAGCGCCCCAGAATAGGCGATCGGAGAACCCCGAACAAGCGGGAGGGGGACCGGCGGACCTTCTCCGCCCGGCACCCTCCCGCTCGTGTGGCTACAGGTAGGAGTCCTGACTGCGGTCGTCGAAGAGCCGCTGCATCAGCTCATCCGATCCGACGATCGTCATTCGGTGGTACAGGCACCCTCTGCGGAGGCAGCCTTCCACGATTCCGCTCTTGAGCTGGAGAGCGAAGAGAGGGGCCGCACAGATCCGGCAGGTCCCTTCGTCGCTCCGCAACGACTCGCCGCAACGCGGGCAGAGGAACTCCACGATCTCCCCCAGCGGTGGGTCCCAGTCGTGCACGCTCTCGAAGCGGCCGTAGAGAGGGTCGAGGTGGACGCTCCCCTTCTTTCCTTCCGCTTCATACGCGACCCGGATCGAGGGGAGATCATGGATCAAGACCCCCGGATCCATCAGATCGCACCCGTTCGGACAGGTCGCGTTCCGGATGCCGAGGGTCCCTTCCTCGATCTGCAGAGTGACCTTCTCCTTCTCCTGTCTCGCCATCTCGCGCCCCTTTCCGCCGGCGGGAGCACCCCCCTCGATCCCCCGAACCGGCGCGAGAAGCATACGTTGGCGGCTCCCGAGTCGCCAGCATAATCGGCCGGCTCCCGATCGCGGAGCCTGTCTGGCCAACCGCGTCCGGATCGCGTTAGGATGGATCCTTCGACGATGTCGGGCCCCGACAGGGAGGAGAGTCATGCACGATTCGTTCCATGCGTTCGCGAACGAGATGATCGATTACGCGGGTCTCTTCCCGCCTGCCGAGCTTCCTCTCGACACGGCGATCGAGAACTACGTCAAGCACCGCTCTCAGCCCGAGAGCTGGATGCTCGCGCGGTTCATCTACCCGGCCCGGCGTCTGGACCAGCTCGCCGCCTACGCGAACGTGATCCAGAGCCGCGGAGATCCGTTCCGGTTCTCGATCATCCTGACCGGCGACGAGAAGCCGGAGAGCTTTCTCGAAGCGCTCGACTCCGATCTGAAGGAGATCGGCGGATTTCGCCAGCGCCACGGCGACCGCGTGCGGATCGAGATGATCGAGGCCCGCATGCCGACCCGCCTGCTGAAGGGGACCGACCCGCAAGAGATCGGAGTCTTCCTGAAAGGGGCCGCGGAACGGATCCGCGGCGCCGGCCTCCAGGACGCGGAGGTCTTCTTCGAATCGGCCCCACCCCCGCAGATCTGGGGGGCGACGACGCAGGAGATCATCCAGGCCCTCTCGATCGTCGAGTCCCCGCGACTCGGCTACAAGATCCGCTGCGGCGGCGTGACCGCGACGGCGTTTCCGCCGGTCGAACAGGTCGCCCGGACACTGGTCCTCTGCAGGGAGGCGGGCGTTCCCTTGAAGGCGACCGCGGGCCTGCACCACCCGATCCGTCACGACGACGATTCGCTGCGGACGAAGGTGCACGGATTCCTGAACCTCTTCGGGGCGGCTCTCCTGGCCCACGCGCACGGCCTGGACGAGGAGAAGCTCCAGCCGATCCTCGAAGACGAGGCGAGCGAGAGCTTCGTGTTCGACGAGGAAGGGTTCGCCTGGCGCGACCTGCCGATCGAAACCGCCAAAATCGCGGAGCTGCGCGGGCGAGCGATCCGATCGTTCGGAAGCTGCAGCTTCGATGAGCCGCGAAACGACCTGTACCAGCTCGGTCTTCTCCGCAAGGGGGAGACGGACAACCCCGGGAGGTCCACATCGTGAGCGATCCGACCGTCGATCCCACGCTCCGCTCGTTCCTGGAGATTCCGGACGGCTCTCCGTTCCCGATCCAGAACCTCCCGTACGGCGTATTCCGGCGCACGGCCACCGAGCCGCCCCGCGTCGGGGTCGCGATCGGGGACGAGGTCCTCGACTGCGCGGCGCTGGAGGCGCGCCGGCTCTTCGACGGACCGAACCTCGCCGGCAAGAGGATTTTCGACCGCCCATCCCTGAACCCGTTGATGGCGCTCGGCCGGGACGCGTGGCGGGAGGCGCGGGCCCGGATCAGCCGCCTGCTGAGCCGCGACGAGCCGCTCCTCCGCGACGACGCGACGCTCCGGGGGGCGGCGCTGATCCCGCGTGCGGAGGTCGAGCTGCTCCTGCCGGTCGAGATCGGCGACTACACGGACTTCTATTCCTCCCGCGAGCACGCGACCAACGTCGGGACGATGTTCCGCGGGCCGGACAACGCGCTCATGCCGAACTGGCTGCACGTTCCGGTGGCCTACCACGGGCGGTCCAGCTCGGTGGTCCTCTCCGGGGTCGACGTGCGGCGGCCGATGGGGCAGACCAAACGGGACGACGAGCCGGGTCCGCGCTTCGGGCCGTCCCGGCGGCTGGACATCGAGCTGGAAATGGGCTTCTTCGTCGGACCGGGGAACCGGCTCGGCGAGCCGATCCCGGTCGGGGAGGCGGAGAAGGCGATCTTCGGGATGGTCCTCGTCAACGACTGGAGCGCGCGGGACATCCAGAAGTGGGAGTACGTCCCGCTCGGGCCGTTCCTCGCGAAGAACTTCGCGACGTCGATCTCCCCGTGGGTCGTGACGCTCGACGCGCTCGAGCCGTTCCGCTGCGCGGGACCGGAGCAGGATCCCGAGCCGCTGCCGTACCTCCGCAGCGAGGGGGAGCGGACCTTCGACATCGAGCTGGAGGTCAGCCTCCAGACCGAGAAGATGGCGAAGCCGCAGCGGATCATCCGGTCGAACTTTCGCCATCTCTACTGGAACATGGCGCAGCAGCTCGCCCACCACTCGATCACCGGGTGCAACATGCGGCCCGGCGACCTGCTCGCCTCCGGAACGATCAGCGGACCGAGCAAGGAGTCGCGCGGCAGTCTTCTGGAGCTTTCCTGGGCCGGCAAGGAGCCGATCGAGCTGCCGGGCGGCGAGACGCGAACCTTCCTCGAGAACGGGGACCGGATCACGATGACCGGCTGGTGCCGGAAGGGAGGCCGAGCGATCGGCTTCGGAGAGGTGACCACGCGGATCCTGCCGGAGCTTGGCTAGCCGGATGCACGGTCCCGGTCGTCCCGCCCGGCTCGGGCTCGCCATCGCCGTCGTCCTCTTCGCGGGCGGGGCGCAGGCGCAGGATGCGTCCGCGGACGAAGGATTCGTCTGGCCCGGCGCGGAGTGGACGGTCCGCTCCCCCGAGGAGGCCGGTCTCGACCCGATCGCCCTCGCAGCACTCGCCGAGGAGGTCGGCGGATCGGGAATGGTCGTCAAGAACGGCTACCGGGTCCACGCATGGGGCGAGATCGACCGGCCGATCGATTGGTCGTCGGCGTCGAAGCCGGTCGTCGCCACCTGTCTCTGGATGGCCGTCGAGGACGGCCTCTGCAGCCTCGACGCCACGGCCGGCGACTTCCTCGACGGGGGGACCGAAGAGGATCGCGCGATCCCGATTCGCGACCTCGCCAACATGGTTTCCGGCTACGGGCTCGTCGAGCCGTCCGGGGAGGCGTGGGGCTACAACGACTACGGCGTCAATCTCCTCGGGGAGATCGTCTTCGCCCAGGCGCACGGATCCCAGCCGAGCATGGTGATCCCCGACCGGCTCGCCCCTCTGGGCTTCCAGGACGACGTCCTCGTCTCCGACGACGAGCGAGGACGGATCAAGCGGATGTCGATCCGCGACTTCGCGCGGATCGGCCTTCTCTGGCTCGCGCGCGGCGTCTGGGAGGACGAGCCGCTCCTCCCCGAGTCGTACTTCGACCTGATCGCCAACCAGGTCCCCGACTCCCTCCAGCGGACCGCCGGCGAAGGGGAAATGTCCTGGGACTTCGGAAGCTTCGGGGGACCGCGCGATCAGCTCGCCTGGGGCCCCGGACACTACGGGTTCACGTTCTGGGTCAACACGAACGACCTGTGGCCGGGGATCCCGCGCGACACCTATCAGGCGAACGGCCACTGGGGACGGGTCGTCTGCACCTGCATTCCGTCGCTGGGACTCGTCGCGGTCGGGGAAGGGGACTGGGATCACCCGTCGACCGACGCGCTCCGGATCCTGGCCGGCAGCGTCACCGGAGTCGCGGGGGCGGAAACGACCTGGGGCGAGATCAAAGCCCGCTTCCGTTGATCGCCCGGCGGCCGGATGCGACTCTCCCCGGTCGACCCGAGATCACCAGCATCGCAAGGAACGAGCACAGGCACGAACGAACCGAAGGAAAGGAGACAGGATGCCCATCAGCAAGTCGTCCGCCGAGTGGAAGGGGAATCTCAAGGAAGGAACCGGAACGATGCGCGCCGGCGACGGAGCCTGCGAGGTCGCCTACACGGCGGGCACCCGCTTCGAGGGCGCGAACGGAAGCAACCCCGAGGAGCTGATCGGAGCCGCGCACGCGGGCTGCTTCTCGATGGCCTTCGCCGCCCGGGTCGAGAAGGCGGGGCACGACCCCCGCCGCGTGTCCACGACCGCGGACGTCCACCTCGAGAAGACCGCGAGCGGCTTCGAGATCCGGAAGATCGAGTTGACGACCGAAGCGGAGATCCCCGGGATCGACGAGGAGACCTTCCAGAAGCTGGCGAACGAGGCGAAGGAGGGCTGTCCCGTCTCGCGCGCGCTGGCCGGTCCTTCGATCGGTTTGACCGCGAAGCGAATCCAGTAGGACCGATCCCTCATACACCGTGACCCCCGTCGGTTTGACGGCCGGCGGGGGTCCTCCTATACTGGTCCCCGCTCACTTGTACACCCCGGGTCGCCATCTCCAGGAGGTTCTCATGCGCACGCTCACCCGGATCCTCGCTTGCTCCCTGCTCCTCGCCGCCGTCGCCGCCGGCTCCTCCCCCGCCCAGTGGTCGGGCGTCGAGGCCGATCAGGTGGTCAGCCACGACGACGACGAGTACGCGCGGGCCGTGCAGGTCCTTCTCTCCGGCTACGGCGATCGGGTCCACGCCTTCTGGTCCGAGGACGCCCCCTCGGATCGGGAGATCCACTACGGCGCGGCCGGCTCCTTCGCCGATGATTGGACCTCGCTCGACGCGGACCGGGTGATCAGCTTCCCGGACGGCAACGAAGTCTGGCCCGAGGAATGCGACGTCGCCTCCTCGGGGCTCGACGAACCGGTGCTCGTCGTGGTCTGGAGCGAGGACGAAACGGCGAACCGGGAGGTCCACTACGGCGTCTCCACCGATCTCGGCGAGACCTGGTCCTCGGAAACCGCCGATCGGATGCTGAGCGATCCGAGCACCGCGGCCGACACCAACGTCCCTTCGATCACCGCCGACGGCGACGGCGTCTTCCACGTCGTCTGGCATCAGGGGACCGAGGGTGGCGGACCGGCCGAGGTCCACTACTCCCGCTCGACCGACGGCGGGGCGACCTGGAGCGGACAGACGGGGGACCGGATCATCAGCTTCCCCGACGGAAACCCGGCTATCGAACCGGCGATCGCGTACGGCGACCTCGGGATCCTCTACGT
>WJJW01000199.1 GCA_014729455.1 Candidatus Eiseniibacteriota bacterium | reverse complement strand
GGGCTGATGAGTCGCGGAGTGTTCTCGACCCGCGTTCTCTACTTCGAGGTGGACGAAGAGGACCGCGCCCGCCCGCCGGAGGAGTACCCGGAGCAAGCGGCGGTGGCGGTGAGCACGCACGATCTGCCGACCCTCTCCGGCTTCTGGCGCGGTCGAGACCTGGAGATCTACGAGGAGCTCGACCTGTTCGGCAGCCCGGACGAGCGGGATCGGCGGATCCTCGAACGGACCAAGGAGCGCGTGCGCCTGCTGACCGCTCTCGAGCGGGAGGACCTCCTTCCGGAGGGAGTGCGCGTCCTGCCCACCTCGGTTCCGGAGATGACTCCGGCGCTGTCCCGCGCGGTGCACCGGTACCTGGCCCGCGCGCCGTCCCGGCTCCTCCTCGTCCAGCTCGCCGACATCGTCGGGGAGCCGGAGCCGGTCAACGTCCCGGCCGCGGGCGGGAGGTATCCGAGCTGGCGGCAGCGGATCGACCTGCCGGTCGGGGAGATCTCCCGGGACCCGGACGCGCTCGCGCTCGCCGAACAGCTCCGCGAGGAACGACCCCGCGGAGAGCGGCCGTTCCTGTCGCTCGATCCGCGACGCGCCGAGATCCCTCGGGCGACGTATCGCCTCCAGCTCCACCGGGAATTCGGCTTCGCTGACGCGGAGCGGATCGTTCCGTATCTCGCCGCTCTCGGGATCAGCCACTGCTACGTCTCACCGCTGCTGACCGCGCGGCCCGGAAGCCCGCACGGCTACGACATCGTCGACCACCGCCGCCTGAATCCGGAGCTGGGCGGATCGGAGGGGCTCGACCGGTTCGTCGACGCGTTGCAGCGGCACGAGATGGGACTGGTCGTGGATGTCGTTCCGAACCACATGGGGATCCGCGGAAGGGAGAACGGGTGGTGGATCGACGTCCTGGAAAACGGACAGGCGTCTCGCTTCGCCCGGTACTTCGACATCGACTGGCGACCGACGAAGGAGGCGTTGCGGGGCAAGGTCCTGATCCCGATTCTCGGTGGGCCGTACGGCCGGGAGCTCGAAGAAGGGAGGCTCGGGCTCGGCTTCGATCCGGAAGGCGGATCGTTCCACGTCACCTACTACGAGCACTTCCTGCCCCTGGACCCGCGCAGCTACCCTCAGGTCCTCCAGGAGGCGGCCGCGCTTCTTCGCAAGCGGTCCGACGTCGACGCGGCGGTCCTGCCGGAGCTGGAGAGCCTGATCACCGCGTTCGGCCACCTGCCGGCGCACGATGCGAGCGATCCCGCGGCGATCGAGACGCGCGCGCGGGACAAGGAGATCCACAAGCGGACGCTCCGCGCGCTCTGCGAACGATCCGGAGAACTGCGGGCCGAGATCGAGGCGGTGAAGGATCGTGTGGATCTTCACGCGCTTCTCGAGGCCCAGCCGTACCGGCTCGCCAACTGGCGGGTCGCCTCGGATGAGATCAACTACCGTCGCTTCTTCGACATCAACGACCTCGCGGCGCTGCGGATGGAACGGCCGGAGGTGTTCGAAGCGACGCACCGGCTTCTCCTCGACCTGATCGTCCAAGGGAAGGTGCAGGGCTTGCGGATCGACCATCCGGACGGGCTCTACGATCCCAAGGAGTACGTGCGGAGGCTGCAATCCGCGATCGGCCGCGAGGTCGGCCTTCCCGTCGTGCTCTCGGAGAAGGACGACTTCCGGCCTCTGTTCATCGTGGTGGAGAAGATCCTGGCGTCGTACGAGCGCCTGCGCGAGGAATGGCCGATCCAGGGCACGACCGGATACGACTTCGCCAATCAGGTGAACGGTTGGCTGGTCGACGGCCGAAACGAAGCGGCTCTCGGTGGGCTCTACGCGCGGTTCCTGGGTCGCCGCGTCGACTTCGAGGAGATCGTCTACGACGCCAAGAGGCTCATCATCCGAACCGCGCTTGCAAGCGAGCTGAACGTCCTCGCGGGCGAGATCGACCGGATCTCCGAGGCGGATCCCCGCACGCGGGACTTCACCCGGATCGCGCTGCGCGACGCATTGATCGAGCTGGTGGCCTGCTTCCCGGTCTACCGCACCTACGTCACTTCCGAGTCGACCTCCGAGGAGGACCGGCGGTACGTCGACTGGGCGGTCGCGCAGGCGAAGCGACGCACTCCGCTCGTCGATCCCTCGATCTACGACTTCATCCGGAGCTGCCTGCTTCTCGAACCGGACGCGCCGGTCCTGCCGGCGATGCGCGAGGCTGTCGTCGAGTTCGCGATGCGGTTCCAGCAGTACACCGCTCCGGTGACCGCGAAGGGGCTCGAGGACACCGCCTTCTACCGGTACCATCGGTTGGTTTCGCTGAACGAGGTCGGCGGGGATCCGGAGGTCTTCTCGCTCTCCACCGCCGCGCTCCACCAGGCGAACGCCGATCGGGCGCGACGCCGTCCTCATACGATGCTGGCCGGATCGACCCACGACAGCAAGCGGAGCCTCGACGTGCGGGCGCGCATCGACGTGATCTCGGAGCTTCCGGAGGAGTGGCGGCGGAACCTCTTCGACTGGACGCGGATCAACCGACCGAAGAAGACGCTCGTCGAGGGGGTCCTCGCGCCCGACCGCAACGATGAGTACCTCCTCTACCAGACGCTCCTCGGCGCCTGGCCGAACGAGGAGTTGGATGGGCCGGGCCTCGATTCGTTCCGGGTCCGCGTGGAGGAAGCGATGATCAAGGCCGCCCGGGAGGCCAAGGTCCGCACGAGCTGGATCCACCCGGACGACGGCTACGAGCGGGCCCTCCGGCGGTTCGTCCAGCGCGTCGTCACGTCCGCTCCCGGGAGTCGGTTCAGGGAGCGGTTCCTTCCGTTCCAGCGCAAGGTCGCCCGGCTCGGCGCCTGGAACAGCCTGTCGGCGACGGTCCTCCAGCTCGCCTCTCCCGGCGTTCCCGATCTTTACCAGGGCAACGAGCTGTTCGCTTACGACCTCGTCGATCCGGACAACCGCCGGGCCGTCGACTATGAGATCCGAAGCTCCGCGCTGGAACGGATTCGTGGGGAGCGCGAGGATCCCGCCGGCTCCAGCCGCGCCTTGCTCGACGGATGGAAGGATGGGCGGATCAAACAGCATGTGATCGCCCGGGCCCTCGACCTCAGACGGCGCCGGCCTCTGCTTTTCCGGGACGGGGCCTACCTCCCGCTCGAGGTGTCCGGCGACCGCGAGGATCACGTCATCGCGTTCGCCCGCAAGCGCGAGGGGGACCTCGCGATCTGTGTCGCTTCCCGTTGGTTCGCGTCGCTCTGCCCGGAGGACGGGGATTTCCCTACCGGAGATCGGATCTGGGCCGGAACACGGATCCTCTGGGAGGAACCACCGTCCACCGGCCGATTTCGGGACGTGCTGAGCGGCGTCGCGCTCGCCTTCGGGCGAGACGGAGACACGCACGCCCTCCCCGTCGGCCGTGTGCTGTCCCACCTCCCGGTCGCCTTCCTCGCCCTCGAGCGGTGAGGTTTGACGGGGAATTGGGGATCCGCTAGTTTCCTCACCAGGCGATCGTACGGTTTCGACTTGGAAAGGAGGCACAGCCTTGCTGAAACGAATCGGAATCCCTGTCGCTCTGGCGGGTGCGGTTCTTCTGTTGCTGAGCGGTTGTGGCGGAGAAACCGGCGAGCAGGAACAGGAGATGGCCGCCGAGGAGGAGAGCCCGGTCGAGGAGGTCCAGGAGCCCGCGACGACTCCTCCCGACACCACCGCGGAGGCGCTCTGGGGGCACCTCATGGGCGAGAACTACGCGGAAAACTGGGCGCACTGGCCCGGGAAGACCCCATTCTACGAGGGAACGCGACCGCACGGCGCGTTGCTCAGCACCTACCTGAACGGAACGGCGCTGGGGGCGGTCACGACGGATGCCGCGACCCTGCCGTCCGGGTCCATCATCGTCAAGGAGAACTACATGCCGGACAGCACGCTGGCCGCCGTGACGGTGATGTACAAGGTCGACGGCTACGACCCCGACAACAACGACTGGTACTGGCTGAAGCGGACCGCCGATGGGACGGTCGAGGCCCAGGGCCGGGTGCAGGGATGCATCGACTGCCATGGAAAGGCGCTCGACAACGACTTCGTCCTGACCGGTCGGGAGCATTGAGGCCGGAGTGGCGGGGGCGAGCCGGCCCCCGCCGCTCGATCCCGCCTACGGCAGAAGCACGAGCTTCGTCCGCACCCCCTCCATTCCCGGCACGCCCGTCACCCGCGCGAAGTAGGTCCCTGCGGGCAACCTCTCCCCCGCGGCGTCCCGTCCGTCGAACGACACCCTGCGCTCCCCGGCCGCGAGCGAGCCCAACGGCAGCATGCGGACCAGTCGGCCGGTGGCATCGTGGATCTCGATCGTGGCCGATGCGGCGGCCGGACTCCGCAGGAGGATCTCCGCGGTCCCTTGCGCGGGATTCGGCGTCGCACGCAGGGACGCACGCGTCGAGATCCGCACGTCGTCCCCGATGGCGGCCGGCGGACCGATGATCGACACGTAGGTGTCCTGATGTCCGTTCCGGGTATCCGTCCAGACCGGATGGGTCACCCCCTCTCGGACGGCGACCCCGCTGTACTCCCCGATCAGCCCGGCGGGGAGCAGCCGGACCGGCTCCCCGGTCTCGACGGCGGGTCCGTTCGCGGCGGCCGCGTCCCCGGGCGAGGATGCGACGTCGGTGACCCGGATGTTCTCTTCCCAGGTCGTTCCTCCATCGGTCGATCGGGAGAGGTAGATGTGCCAGAGGTAGTTGCTCGGATCGTCCCTCCGGTCGTACCAGATCGCGGTCAGCACACCCTCCTCGTCGCAGGTGACCCAGGGATGGAACTGGTCCCGATTGAGACCGGTCGGGTCATCGTTGACCCGCACGCGCGCGCTCCAGCTCTCCCCGTTGTCGGTCGACCGGCGGCACCAGATGTCCATCCCGTCCGCGCTGACCGCTTCGTCGGGGTAGACGCAGTAGGCCCATCCGGCGCGCGGGCCGGATGTCTCGTCGACCACGAGGCTCGGATACGGGAAGACGGTGATCGCGCCGTTGATCTGATCCTGCGGGCCGGTCGAGGTCGTGGTCAGCGTACGATCGCTTCCCCACGTGGCGCCTCCGTCGGTGGAGATGTCGTAGAGGATCGCATTCTGGTAGTAGCGGTCCCAGGCGATGAGAACGTCTCCGTTCGCAAGGGCGATCGGGACCGGCCACTGGGCATAATGGCCGGGATCGGAGACCCGCACCGGATCGGTCCAGGTCTCCCCGCGATCCGTCGAGGTGACGCACATGATCTTGACGTCGTTGAACCGGGACCAGGCGACATAGAGGTTGCCGTCGTAGGCGCCGCCGCTCCGGTCGACCGCGATCCACTCCTTGTCCTCGAACGTCGCGCCGCTGGAGTAGACCGCGCTGAACGGGCCCTCCCAAGATGCGCCGCCGGTGACCGAGCGGTGGACGGAGAGTTGATTCGCGCCGCCGTTCTCGTAGTTGATGACGACGAGGTAGAAGGTGCCGTCGTCGTCGACGATCAGGACCGGATCGCTGTCCCACGGCAGCTCCCCGCCGATGAGGTAGTCGGTCCAGGATTCTCCCCCGTCGAACGAGTAGCCGATTCCGACCTGCCGGTAGCCGAGCCGGAAGTCGCGCCAGCAAGCGACGACGTTGTCGGAATCGGTCGGGTTGATGCAGATCTGCTGCTCGTTCTGCAGCTCCTGGGTCTGGTCGGTGTTGATCCGGATCTGGGGGTACTCCCCTGCGGCCGGCTGGGCGAGAACGATGAGGACCGTCAAGATGAGAAGGGATGCAGAGCGTTTCATGTCGACCTCCGAAGGTAGGAAAAGCAGGAAGACGGAGAGGTCCGAACGACCGCACCGAGGATAGCACCTTCTCCCGGCGATTCGAAGGGAACAAGAGAGGCCGAGGAGCGGTTCCGCTCCTCGGCTTTCTCACGACTTTTCGAGCTGGGACTACCGGTACATCATTCGGATCGCGCCCCAGGAGCTCGCCTCGGTCGCGGTCGGCTCCTCAACCGTGATCTCCCCTTCCATCGTCGGGCAGTGGTAGAGGCAGAAGTACGGGAAAGTACCGGCCGAATCGAACGTCAGCTCGTACGACTCTCCCGGCATGATGTCTCCGGAGTCGAAGCTCCCGTCTTCGGTGCAATCGGCTCCGCCCGTCACCGTGTGGACGATCCCGCCGTCGTTGTTCCAGCGGACCGTGTCCCCCACCTCGATCGTCAGACTGATTGGATCGTAGCCGAAGTCGAAGACGGAGACGTCGTAGGTCTCGGCGTTCACCGCGGTACCGCTCAGGAGCAGCCCCGCGGTCGCCGCGCACAGAAGCAATGTCTTCATGGTGTTTCACCCTTCGTGTTGTTCGGTTGCAGATCTGCATGATCGGAACGACGAGTCGTCCCGTCCGTACTGGCGCAGTTGTCGGGGGAGTGAGATTTGATACGAAAAAGTGCTCAGGAAAGCCGCGTTTTCATCCAGTTGATCAGGCCACCGGCGAGGAGCAGGTCGATCTGGCGTCCGGAGAGCTGGTGCTGGAGCGTGATCGACCGGTTCCGTCCCTCGATACTCGCTTGCAGTTTGGTGTCTTGCCGGATTCTCCCACGGATCGACTCGATGGCGAGCCGGTCACCCGCCTCGATCCGGTCGTAGTCGGACGGGTCGGCGAACTGCAGGGGCAAGACTCCGAAATTCACGAGGTTTTGCCAGTGGATCCGCGCAAAGCTCTTCGCGATGACGATACGGAGCCCGAGGAACCGGGGCGCCAGCGCAGCATGCTCGCGGCTGGACCCTTGTCCGTAGTTCCGCCCTCCGACGATCACGTGCCCCGTCTCCTTCTCGGCGCGGGCCCGATCGGCGTAGGTTTCATCGATCGCGTCGAAGGCGAAGTCGGAGATCTTGCCGATGTTGCTGCGGAACGGGAGCACCCGCGCCCCGGCGGGAAGGATCTCATCGGTCGAGATGTCGTCGCCCACCTTCAGCAGAACGGGGGCGTCGATCCGCTCGGGAAGCGGATCGAGGTCCGGGAGGGAGGCGATGTTCGGGCCTTTGACGAGCTCCGTCCGCGCCGCTTCGTCGGGCGAAACCGGCGGCTGCAACAGTTCGACGTCGATCATGGGCTCCTCCGGCTCCTTCACATCAGGCGGATCCATCCCCAGCGTCCGCGGATCGGTGATCACACCCACGAGGGCGGAGGCGGCCGCGGTCTCCGGGCTGCAGAGGTGGACCTTGTCCTCCTTCGTTCCGGAGCGGCCAGGGAAGTTCCGAGGCACCGTGCGCAGGCTGATCGTGTCGGTCGCCGGCGCCTGGCCCATCCCGATGCAGCCGTTGCAGCCGGTCTGGTGGATCCGCGCCCCGGCGCGGATCAGGGTGAGCAGGTGGCCGTCGCGGGTCAGGTTGGAGAGGACCTGTCGGCTCGTCGGGTTGATGTCGAAAGAGACCCACGGCTTGACCGATCGTCCCTCGACCATCTTCGCGGCAACCGCGAAGTCGCGGTAGCCGGGGTTCGCCGAGGATCCGATGTAGGTCTGGTGGACCATGGCGCCGGCGGCCTGGTGGACGGGGACGACGTTCCCGGGGCTCGACGGGAGCGCGATCAGCGGCTCGAGCCCGGAGAGGTCGATCTCCTCGTGGTGGTCGTAGGAGGCGCCGGGGTCGGGCCCCAGCTCCCGCCAGTCCTCTTCACGGCGCTGGGAGCGGAGGAAGCGGCGTGCCTCTTCGTCCGCGGGGAAGACCGTCGTCGTCGCCCCCAGCTCGGTCCCCATGTTGGCGATGACGTGACGGTCCATCGCGGTGAGGCCGTCGAGACCGGGGCCGTAGTACTCGATGATCCGCCCGACGCCGCCGTCGACACCATGGCGGCGCAGCATCTCCAGGACGACATCCTTCGCGCTGACCCAATCGGGGAGCCGGCCGGTGAGCTTCACGCCCCAGATCTCCGGCATCTTGAAATAGAACGGCTCGCCGGCCATGGCGAGCGCGACCTCGAGGCCGCCTGCTCCGATCGCGATCATCCCGAGCGCCCCGGCCGCCGGCGTGTGGCTGTCGGATCCGAGCAGCGTCTTGCCGGGCGCGCCGAACCGCTCCTGATGGACCGGGTGGCTGACTCCGTTCCCCGCCGGGCTGTACCAGACGCCGAAGCGCCGGCATGCGCTCTGCAGGAAGCGGTGATCGTCGGCGTTCTTGAAGTCCTGCTGGAGCATGTTGTGGTCGACGTATTGCGCCGACAGCTCGGTGCGGACCCGATCGAGCCCGATCGCCTCCAGTTCCAGCATCACGAGCGTGCCGGTGGCGTCCTGCGTAAGGCTCTGGTCGATCCGGATGCCGATCTCCTCGCCCGGGCGAGCCTCGCCGTCGACGAGGTGATCGCGGATGATCTTCTCCGCGAGGTTCATGCCACGCAGGGTAGCACAAGATCTAGCGGAACAGCGCCTTCACCCGTCCCCAGGAGGTGTGCTGTACCGGAACGACACATGGGTTCGGCGCGCAAGGGACGCCGGCGTAGTAGGTCCCTTGGTTTGCTTCGCACTCGGCCTGGTCCGAAACGGCACAGGACCCGTCGCTCCGACAGCAGGCGCCGACGTCGGGGGCTTTGCACGCCGCCTGATTGCAGTTCGTGCCGGCTCCTTGCGGGGTCCCGCCGGCGTCCTCGCAGGCGTCGACCGGCACGTCCGTGCAGCTCCCGTCCGCGAAACAGCAGGCCTGCCTCGGCTGCGGGCACGGGTTCGAATCGCAGACCGAATCCTCGGCGACCCAGTCGCCGTCATAGCTGGCGCACGCGATCCGGTCGAGGATCTCGCAGTGCCCGTCGGCGAAGCAGCAGGCGCCGGCCGCGTCGTGACACGGGTTGGGATCGCAAAGGGTGCCCTCGCCCTGCCCTTCCCCCCCGTGCGCATCGCAGGTACCGACGAGGACGAGGATGCAGGTCCCGTCCGGAAGGCAACAGGCTTCGGTCGCGACACCCTCTCCGTAAAGCGCAAAAGCAGAATCGAAGACGAACCACCCTCCGGCAGGGATCCA
Source organism: Candidatus Eiseniibacteriota bacterium (assembly GCA_014729455.1). GTDB lineage: Bacteria > Eisenbacteria > RBG-16-71-46 > CAIMUX01 > VGJL01 > WJJW01. The sequence continues at coordinate 4,021 of WJJW01000199.1, read as the reverse complement.
ATCCGGGTACGAGAAGTACTCGCTCCGGAACACCGATTCGCACTCCACCCAGCCTTCCGTTGCGAGTAAGCCCCACTGGGGCGGAAAACCGTGCGTCCCGATCATGCTGATCCAGTAGCGCGTTCCCGGTCGCAGCAGCAGCGGCGGGATCTCGGCTTGGTAGCGGAAGAGCGGCTCTTGCACCACCGTCTCCTCGCAGTTGTGCGGGAAGGAGTATTCCGCGATCATGCTTCCCGGGACGCACTCGTCCCCTTCCTCATAGATGCGCAACATGAACTCCGTCACTGCGGGCTCCGTGTACCCGTTCCAGTATCCGCCCCACCAGACGACCGTCGTCAGCTCGACGGATTCCTCGACGACGAAGTCGTTCGCGATCTCGGTGTCGAGGTCGTACTCCTCGATGATCTCCGAGCTTGCCAGGTTCCCGGCGAGATCCGGCACTTGCAGCCAGATCTCACCCTCCTGGGATGGCACCTCCAGCGGATCCCCACCCGGGCCGGGATGCATCTGGACCGGTTCCGACCCGACCGCGGGCCCGGCCAGGACGACCACCAACAAGAATGCGAGTCCCCCCTTCATCGGAACAGCTCCTTCATCCGGCCCCACGAAGTCGTCACCGTCGGGACCACACAGGGGTTCGGGTTGCAGGTCGTCGTCTCGTACCAGATCCCGCCGACGTCTCCGCAGTCCGTCTCGATCAAGACGATGCACTCCGCGTTGGGGAGGCAGCAGGCGCCCACGGCGGGCGCCTTGCAGAAGACCACGGCGCAGCTCGTTCCGAGCCCCTGGGGCGTGCCGCCGGCATCGACGCACGCTATATCGGTCAGATCGGAGCATTCCCCCCCCTCGAGGCAGCACGCCTGAAGCGGCTGCTCGCACGGATTGGGGTCGCAGCTCGCCTCCGACCCGAGCCAGGATCCGTTGAACGCTCCGCAGTCGTACTCGCTCAGGACTTCGCAGTGTCCGTCGGCGAAGCAGCAGGCGCCGGGATCGTAGGGGCAGGGGTTCGGGTCGCAGTCGATCTCCGCTCCCAGGAAATGCCCTCCCAGGTCCCAGCAGTCCAGGTCGAGGATCAGCCGGCACTCCCCGGTGTCGAAGCAGCAAGCGCCAAACCCTCCCGCGACGGGGCACTCGTTCTCCCCCGGTTCGTACCACCGCACCGTGCCGAACCGGTGGATCTCGTCGAGCACGCCGGGGTCATCGTCGCTGACGAACGCCGCGTATCCGCCGGTCGGATTGATGCCGGTCCCGAGATATGCATCCTCGAACCCGTACGCGTAGAACCAATAGAACGGGAACAGGAGATCACCGGTGATCGACTCGCTGAAGCCGATCGAGTTGCCCGCCGTCTCCGGCTCGTGCGGCCAGCCGCCGTCCGGAACCTCGATGGACCCGCCCGGGCCGCAGAGTCCCCAGTCGGTGATCGAGCCGGGCGGAAGATTGTGCTCGAGACCGAAGTAGATCACCCGGACTCCCGGATCCGCGAGATCGTGAAACGCCGCCAGGAGCCAGACAACCTCGCGCTCCGTCTCCGGCCGATTCGACTGCGTGCGGGCGTCCATGCAGTTTCCGGGATCATCGAAGTCGACGCATGGTTGGAATCCGCTGAAGATCGGCTGGTCGTAGCAGTGGACGACCAGCGCTCCCCCGGCGTTCTTCCCAGCCGTCACGGGACCCGCCGCGACGAGGCCGGCGATCGCGATCAGCGTCAGGATCTTCCACATGGCGGTTCCTCCTCGGTCGCAGGTCGGCGCGCTCATCGGTAACCCGCCTTGATCCGTCCCCAGGTGGTCGTTTCCGTTGGAATCGGGGGACAGGGGTCGTCTTCGCAATCCAATCCTTCCTGCCACTGATAACCTGCCCAGTCCCAGTAACACTCCTGCTCGGTGGTCTCGACGCAACCGCCATCGCCGTAGCAGCAGGCTCCGATCGGCGGGCACGGGTTCGGCTCGCAGGTCGTGCAGATCCCCATCGGCTGGCCCCCGACCTGCGTGCACTCATAGGTGAAGAGCACTTCGCAGCGTCCGTCTTCGAAGCAGCAGGCGCGCGGTGGATCCGGGATCACGCAGGGATTCGGGTTGCAGACTTCCCCGGGCAGCTTTGGCACCCCGCCGAACTCCGTGCAGTCGTGAACCGAGAGGATCTGACATGTCTCATCGGGGAAGCAGCAAGCCCGCGGCTCGCTCGGCGGCGGGCAGGGATTCGGATCGCAGACCGCGCCCGCCCCGAGGGGCATCCCCCGCTCTTCTTCGCAGTCGTCTGGGAGAAGGATCCGACAGGTCCCCATCGCGAAGCAGCAGGCCTGCGGCTGGTCGCACGGGTTTGGATCGCAGACGGTTCCCTCACCCTGAGGGTACCCTCCTTGCGCGAGGCAGTCGTCGGCACGCAGGAAGAGGCACTCCCCGGTCGCCAGACAGCAGGCTTCCGGAGAGGGACAGGGGTTCGGATCGCAATCGGTTCCAGCTCCCTGCGGCTCGCCCCCCTGTTCGGCACATAGACCGGGCAGCACGAACTCGCAAGTGCCGTCCTCGAAGCAACAAGCTTCCGGTTGGATGCAGGGGTTGGGGTCGCAGACCATGCAGGCGCCTCGCGGGAGCCCGCCCTGCGCCCGACAGTCCTCCGGGAACTCGATTGTGCAGGCCCCGTCCCCGAAGCAACAAGCGCGCGCCATTGGCGGCGTGGTGCAAGGATTCGGATCGCAGTCGGTATCGGGGAGCTGCGGGGTCCCGCCTCGGGTGATGCACTCATCCACGTCGAGAAGCTCGCAGGATTCATCCGGCAGGCAGCAGGCCCGCTCCGCCTCGGGCGGCGGACACGGGTTCGGATCGCAGATCGTGTCCGGCCCCTGCGGGATCCCGCCCCCCTCTTCGCAGAGCTCGGGAAGCAGAAGCCGGCACGTTCCGAAGGAGAAGCAGCAGGCCTGCGCGGGCGGACACGGATTCGGCTCGCACAGCCAGCTCTCATGGACCGTCCCCTCGGCAGCCTCGCAGGACGCGGGATCCAGGACCTCGCAGCGCCCGTCGATGAAGCAACAGGCGCGCGGACAGGGGTTCGGGTCGCAAGCTGTTCCGAGACCCTGCGGATCCCCTCCTTGAGCAAGGCAGTCGTCCGGTGTCGAGATGACGCAGGATCCATCCGGAAGGCAGCAGGCCCCGTCCTCGGCCGGTTCGGCATAGAGAGCAAACGAGAAGTCCTGAGCTGCTCCGAAGACGTGGCTTACGGGCACCCAGTCCGGATACGAGAAGTACGCGCTCTTGAAGGACGACTCGCACTCCAGGAGCTCGATCGCTTCCACCCGTCCCCACTGCGGCGGAAACGTGTGCTCCCCGGACACGGACATCCAGTAGCGCGGTCCCGCGACGAGAGCGATCGGTTCGATCGCGACCTCGTAGACGTATACCGGAAGCTGGACGAGCGTCTCGTCGCAGTTGTGCGGGATGAACAGCTCCTGGATCAGCGAGCCTGGATCGCAGCCATCCGATTCATAGAACCGAACGACGAAGTTCGTGACGTTGGCCCCTTCACCGTTCCAGTATCCCCCCCACCAACGGACCCGGACGATCTCCGACGGTTCTGTGAGGATGAAGTCGTTCGCGATCTCGCTATCGAGATCGAACTCCTCGATGATCTCGGAGCTGCCGATGTTGCCGCCGAGATCCGGCTCCTGAAGCCAGATCTCCTCTTCGACCGTCTCGATGACGAGCGGATCTCCTCCCGGACGAGGATGGAAGAGCTGCGGGGAGTCGTCGGCGAAGGCGGGAACCGAGTTCACAAGGAGGGCGAGCAGGGCGGCAACGATCCACGACCGGTTCATGGGATCCCCCTGTTCCGTGGCCTCGGGTGGATGTTTCGAGGAAAGACGGGCGTGCCTCTCGCAGGAAGAAGGTGCGTCCACCCTTTGCGGTTCATAAGGATAGATGAACAGGAGGCGAATGTCAAATCAGTGGGGGCGATGCGCTGGATCCTTGCTGCCCGCGGTCGTCGGTGCCTCGAGTTCCCGCCTCCAGACGATCCGCTCTCC
>WJJW01000198.1 GCA_014729455.1 Candidatus Eiseniibacteriota bacterium | reverse complement strand
GACATCACCTGCACGGTCGAGAATGGGCTCGAGTGCGGCACCGGCGTCGTGATCCCCAGCTCGCGGCAGGACGTCGTCTCCGTCGACATGGATCGCGACCACTCGGAGATCGCGGTCAGCGGAACGGGAGCGAACTCCCAGACGCGGATCACGGCCACGCCGAAGAACAGCCAGGAGGGGCATCTCGGTCCCGGCATCGAGGTGACCTTCGAGATCGTATCGGCTCCGACCGGCGTGAAGCTGGACGGAGCGACCGACCCGGTGGTCGCCCTGACGCGCAACAATGGGAGCGCCCTGGTCACGCTGACCGCCGGGACCGTGCCCGGAACCGCCTTTATCAGGGCGACCGCGCAGGGGGTCTCCGCGACGACCGGTGTGAGCATCTCCGCCGGACCGCCCGCCTTCCTGGAGTGCACCGCGCCCGACTCGGTCGCCTGCAACGCGACCCTGATCGGAGGCGAGGTGCGCGCCTACGTCACCGACATCCATCACAACCCGGTCCGGGACGGCACGGTCGTCTGGTTCACCGCCGACGCCGGGTTGATCACCGGTGAGTTCGACGGCGGCGGCTCCGACGAGACCGAGTTCGGGCGGGCCTTCGCTTGGTACTTCGCGCCGCTGGCCAGCGAGTGTGACGACTGGACGCAGTCGACGATCACCTTCTACGCGGGAGATCTCGTCTGCACCCGGGTGGTCTACAAGACCGAAGAGCCATAAGTCGGAGAGCGAAGCCCGCTTCGCATCGGGTGGGGTTCCCCGGAAAACCGGGGGACTCCACCCGAATTCCGTGGTTTCGACGAATCCAGCTCCTCTGCTGCTTACCCTCTAATCGATTTTACAACAAAGAGTTAACAAGATCTTCTCGGACCTGGTACGAGACCTGCACTAGGAGGGGCGTACAATCCCTGGGGAAGGGGATTCCGGTAGACCCCTGCGAGAAGGGTGCATCAACGTTCCCGGTTCAGATCCGACGGCGCGTGGAGTGATCTCAGCAACGGGTGCGGCACCATCGAGCGGGGGTCTTCCCTTGCCTCGATTCCGGCTCCGGTCCCTCCTCGAACGGCGGCGCAGCCGGTCGCCCCGGCCTGCCGTTGTGGCGATTCCAGGCCGATGCTAGTATCCAAGGAACTCTCTGGATGACATGGGGGTACCTGCCCGATGACCCGGTCGGCGGGTCCGCGCGGTTTCCGAACGTCGAGGAGGACAGTCCCTTGAAGCTTCCGAAGATACTCACGAGGTCCGCCGTCTGTGCCGGCCTTCTGTTCGTGCTTCCCTCCGCCGCCTGGTCCCAGGGGACCTCCGGCGCCGCTTCTCTGAACATCACCCCCGGCGCCCGGGCCGACGCGATGGGGCGCGCCAACGTCGCCCTCTCCCAGGATGCCACCTCGAACTGGTGGAACCCGTCCGCGCTCGCGGCGGTCGACGAGCGGATCTTCTCGCTGATGCACACCCAGCTCGTTCCCGACCTCGCCGACGACGTCTACTACGAGTATCTCGGCTACGCCCAGCACGTCGAAGGGTGGGGCGGGGTCGGCGTCGGCCTGATCTTCCTGACCTACGGCAAGAGCATCGCGACCGATGAGGAGGGCAGGGAGCGGGGGACGTTCTCGAGCTACGAGCTCTCGCCGTCGATCTCCCTCGGGACGGAGGTGGCACCGGGGCTGTCCGCCGGAATCACGCTCAAGTACGTCTACGTCAGCCTCGCACCGAAGGAGTTCACCCTCGACGGGGAAGCGGGGACCGGCGATACCTTCGCCGCAGATCTCGGCGCGCTCTATCACCTCGAGGTGATCCCCGAAATGCCGCTCCACCTCGGCGTGAACGTGCAGAACCTCGGGCCGGACATTTCGTTCATCGACGAGGACCAGAGCGACCCGATCGGCCGCAATCTGAAGACCGGAATCGGCGTCGAGTCGTTGCACTTCGACCCGTTCCGGATGGCGTTCGAGTTCGACGTCAACAAGAGTCTGATCTACAGCGACGAGAAGCCGATCTACAACGTCGGTTTCGAGGCGTTCTTCCGTTCCACCGGCGAGTTCGCCGGAGCGCTGCGGGCCGGCTACATCCACGACAAGGACGGGGACATCATCGATCCGACCTTCGGGTTCGGGATCGGTCTGGGCGGTCTGGCGTTCGACTACGCCAGCGTCCCGCAGGCGGAAGGACTCGATCGGGTCAGCAAGTTCTCGCTGAACTACCGGTTCTGAGGACGGATCGGGTCGTGAACCAGAGCCGCATCCTTGGGATCCTTCTGCTCCTGTTCGGAGCTGCGCTGCCGGGACGAGCCGCGGGGGACTCGGTGGCGCTGCGTCCCGCGACCCCGCTCGAGCGTGAGCAGGCCGCCGACTTCCAGTCTCGTCGCTTTCCGAGCTTTCTCCGGATCGGTCCGGCCGACTCTCCGCGCACCGCCGATGCTCCTCGTCGCGGAAACGCCCGGATGATCGAGGCGACCGGCCGCCCCTCGGTCCTCCGCGAGGGCCCGCGCCTGCTCTCCGATTTCGGGGAGGACCCGCTCGCCGCCCTGGCGAAGCTCCGCCGGCAGGCGGACCCGGAGACGATCCGCATCTGTGCGATCCGGGTCGACTTCGCCGAGGATGGGGCCGGCGATGCGTCGACCGGGAACGGTCGATTCGATCTGCGGGATCCGGAGGAGGCGGAGGTCGCGATCGACCCGCCGCCGCACGACAAGGCGTACTTCGAGAGTCATCTGGAAGCGGTCCGACGCTACTACGACGTGCAGTCGAACGGCGGGCTCGTCCTGGAGTACGACGTCTTCCCCGAAGAGCCGGACTCGGCCTACACCCTCTCGAATACCGCGCGATACGGTCCCTGGATCTTCAGCGTCAGCAGCGACTCGATCCTCGCCCGCGCGGAGCGGTTCGTGCGCGACAGCATCACGCAGGCCGACAGCCTCGACGCCGCGATCGACTGGAAGGAATACCAGAGCTTCCTCGTCTTCCACGCGGGGGCCGACTTCCAGGGGGACATCAACCGCGATACGAACTACGACATCCCGAGCTTCAACCTGTTCCTCGGCGATTCGCTGGAGGTCGTCGTCGGCGGCCCCGATTCGGTTCACGTCAACCTGGTGATGGTGATTCCCGAGACCGTCTCCCAGGACGATTTCCTCGGCGCGCTGAACGGGGTGATGGCGCACGAGTACGGACACCAGCTCGGCTTCTTCGATCTGTACGACATCTTCACCGGTCTGCCTCGGGTCGGGGTGTTCAGCCTGATGGACTCCGGGGACGGCCAGTTCGGCACGATCGGCGATCCGTATCGGGACGGACAGGCG
>WJJW01000197.1 GCA_014729455.1 Candidatus Eiseniibacteriota bacterium | reverse complement strand
CGATGAACCTCTTCAAGACCGGCTTCTGCCTCCCGCTCTTCCTCGCCACCACCGTTCTGGCGGGACGGAGCCTGGCGATGCCGCCCGCGGCGGCCGGGGTGCTGCTCTTCAGCGGCGTCATCGGCATGTCGATCGGCGATACCTTCTACTTCACCGGACTGGCCCGGATCGGAGCGCGCCGCGCGCTGATGATCCTGACCCTGAGCCCGCTGTTCGCAGGCGCGCTGTCGGCCGCCGCCGGGCAGGATCTCCCGGGGCCGGTCGGTTCGGTCGGGATCGGGTGCGTCGTGGCGGGATTGATCCTGGTCCTGCGCGAGCGTCCGGTCGGCGTCGCCCGCCCCGAGCGGTTCGGCTCGGGGATCGCGCTCGCCTTCGGCGCCTCCTTCTGCCAGGCGCTCGGGATCATCCTGACGAAAGAGGGGCTGCAGGAGACGGGAGTCCTCGAGGCGAGCACGGTCCGGATCCTCGGCGGGGTGATCGGCATCCTGGCGATCGCGGCGCTGCGGGGACGTCTCCGGCGAACCGTCGGCGAGGCGCTCCGCCCTCCCGCGCTCGCCCGGATCATCCCGGCGACCTTGATGGGGACCTACATCGGCTTCTTCCTGCTCCAGGCGGCGGTCCAGGAAACGGAGCCGGCCGTCGCCGCGGCGCTGACCGGGACCTCGCCGCTGTTCGTCGCGCCCTTGAGCATCGCGTTCCTCGGGGAGCGGATGCAGATCGGCGGATGGATCGGAACGGTGCTCGCGGTGGGGGGTGTGGCCCTCGTTCTTTCGTCCTGATAGCCTGGGGATCGAAGGAGGGTCTTTGGAGGAGAGCCGTTTCTGGAGCGTCGAGCCGTCGGTTCGCGAAGCCTACGCGGAGGATGCGTCCGGTCTCATCGGATCGCCGGACGCGGTCGCCCGACCGACCTCCGAGGAAGAGGTGGCGGAGATCGTCCGGCTCTGCGCGGATCGGTCGATCCCGGTCACGCCGCAGGGGCTGCGGTCCAGCACCGTGGGAGGTCCGGTCGCGTTCGGCGGGCTCGCCCTCAACCTGGAGCGGCTGAACCGGACGATCGACATCGACATGGAACGGCGTCTGGCGATCATCGAGCCGGGCGTCGTGCTCGGCGAGTTCAAGCGGCCGCTCATCGACGCGGGGCTCTTCTACCCGCCCGATCCGACCAGCGAGAACGAATGCACCGTCGGCGGCAGCGTCCTGACCAACGCCAGCGGATCGCGGACCTACCAGTACGGACCGACGCGCCGGTACGTCCGCTCGCTGCGGTTGGTCCTGGGGGACGGGCGGACCACCGAGATCACGCGCAGCCGCGCGTCGAAGAACACGGCCGGCTACTTCGGCTTCCAGGATCCCGTCGACCTGCTGTGCGGAAGCGAGGGGACCCTCGGGATCGTCACGCGGGTCACGCTGGACCTGCTCCCCGCGCCCCCCGGCTTCATCGCGGGGATGGCTTTCTTCCTGCGCCTCGGCGATGCGCTCGGATTCGTCGTTTCGGCGGATCGGGCGCGACAGGCCGGACTCCTCGAGCCGCGGTGCCTCGAGCTGTTCGACGATGCGTCGCTCGATCTGATCCGGCCGCACGCCGGCAAGCTCGGGATCCCGGGTGTGGCGAAGACGGCGATCTTCTTCGAGCAGGAGTGCGAGCCGGACGAGGAGTCGATCGTTCTGGACGGATGGCTCGACCTGCTCGAGCGGGCGCGCGCCCTGGCGGAGGATACGATCATCGCGACGACCGAGGAGCAGTTCCTGGAGCTGCGGGAGTTGCGGCACGCCTTGCCGTCGGAGATGAACGAGCGGGGGCGCCGCGCGCGGGACAGCGGCGGCGGGAAGCTCTCGACCGACTGGGCGGTCCCGATCGAAGCGCTGGCGGCGACGGTGGAGGACGCGACACGGATCGCGGGGGAGACCTTCGGCGGACCGTTCGTCCGCTACGGCCACATCGGAAACGGGCATCCGCACTTCAATCTCCTCGCCGAGAACGCCGAGATGCTCGCCCGCGCCCGCGAGGCGACCCATCGAATGGCGATGCTCGCGGTCGAGCGCGGCGGCACGATCACCGCGGAGCACGGAATCGGGAAGATCAAGCGGGACTATCTCCGCTACCAGTATCCCGACTGGGTCGTCCAGGCGATGCGCGCCGTCAAGCGCACCGTCGATCCAAAGGGGATCCTCGCTCCGGGCAACATCTTCGGCTGATCCCTCTTCCATCCGCACTGGACCTGATTCCCCGATCTATGCAACGGTGAGAATCGAGAGACGGGCCCTTTTCGGCGAGAAGCGTGCGAAAGGAGACAGGGACGCATGGGCGTTGATCGGTACGATGCCCTCGTCATCGGATCCGGCCAGGGAGGCAAACCGCTCGCGCTGCGTCTCGCCTCCGAAGGCTCCCGCACCGCTCTCGTCGAGCGCGCCGCGATCGGCGGCACCTGCGTCAACTACGGCTGCACCCCGACGAAGACGATGATCGCCAGCGCGCGCGTGGGCCATCTGGCCGGACGCGGCGACGACTACGGCGTCCGGACCGGTCGGGTCTCCATCGACCTCGAGAAGGTCCGGGATCGGAAGCGCGGGATCGTCGAGAGCTTCCGCACCGGCTCGGAGAAGCAGGTCGCGGGGGCGGAGAACCTGGAGCTGATCCGCGGAGAAGCGCGCTTCACGGGCCCGAAGGAACTCGACGTGCGCCTGCAGGACGGCGGAACGCGCCGGATCTCCGCAGATCGGATCGTCATCGACACCGGGACCGACGCGATCGTCCCCGATCTGCCCGGCCTGAAGGAGGTCGACTTCCTCGATTCGACCTCGATCATGGAGCTCGGCTCCGTGCCGGAGCATCTGGTGATCCTCGGCGGCGGGGTCGTCGCCCTCGAGTTCGGCCAGATGTTCCGTCGTTTCGGGGCGCGGGTGACGATCGTGCAGAGGGCGGAGCGTCTGGTTCCGCGCGAGGACGTGGAGATCTCCGCGGAGATCGCGAAGATCTTCGCCGACGACGGGATCGACGTGCTCCTGCGCGCGCGGCCGCGGAAGGTGGAGCGCGATCGTGGCGGAATCGCCGTCTCGAGCGAAACCGCCCAAGGAGAACGGAAGGCCGAAGGGAGCCATCTCCTGGTCGCCGTGGGACGAGCCCCGAACACGGTGGCGCTCGCTCCCGACGCGGCCGGCATCCGCACCGACGAGGAGGGGTACATCCAGGTCGACGAGCGGCTCGAGACCACCGCGCCGGGCGTCTACGCGATCGGCGACGTGAAGGGCGGGCCGGCGTTCACCCACATCTCCTACGACGACCACCGGATCCTCGAGCGCAACCTGCTCGGCGACGGCGAGGCCACGACCGTCGGGCGGATCGTCTCCTACGCCGTCTTCACCGATCCCGAGCTCGGCCGCGCGGGGGCGACCGAGGAGCAGGCGCGCCGCCTCGACCGGAGGATCGGCGTCGCCCGTCTTCCGATGAAGAAGGTCGCGCGCGCCCTGGAGACCGACGAGACGCGCGGGCTGCTGAAGGCGGTCGTCGATCGGGAGTCGGAGGAGATCCTCGGCTGCTCGTTCCTCGGCGTGCACGCCGGCGAGTTGATGTCGATCGTCCATCTCGCCATGATGGCGAAGCAGCCCTACTCGCTCCTGCGCGACGCCCCTTTCGCGCATCCGACGCTCGCCGAAGCGCTCAACAACCTGTTCAAGAAGATCGAGGACTGATCCAGCCGGCCGCCAATCCAGGAGGATCGCCTTCATGGACGAGAGCACCGAACCGACGACGACCGATCTCGCACCAGCCGGTCGGCTCGACGCCTACCGGAGGATCCGCCGCGTCACCGAAACGCTGTGCGAGCCGCTGCGCACCGAGGACTTCGTGGTCCAGTCGATGCCCGACGCCAGCCCCGCGAAGTGGCACCTGGGACACACGAGCTGGTTCTTCGAGACATTTCTGCTCAAGCCGCACCTCGCCGGGTACGAGCCGGTCGATCCGCGTTACGAGGTGCTGTTCAACTCCTACTACAACACGGTCGGCGAGCAGTACCCGCGCCCGGAGCGCGGGCTCCTGACCCGCCCCACCGTGGAAGAGGTCTTCGCCTACCGCCGGAAGGTCGACGACGGGATCGGCGCGCTGCTCGATCGCCGTTCCGCGGAGGCGAACGGAGGTCTCGCCTCCGTCCTGGAGGTCGGGATCCACCACGAGCAGCAGCACCAGGAGCTGTTGCTGACCGACCTCAAGCATCTCTTCTCGCGCAATCCGATACGGCCGGTCTATCGGCCGCGCACGGGCGGGATCCATCCGGTGCCCGCGCCCGCGCGGTTCATCCCCCACGAGGGAGGGATCGTCGAGATCGGCCATTCCGGAACCGCGGCCGACGGCTACTCGTTCGACAACGAACGGCCCCGGCATCGTGTCCTGCTGCAGCCGTTCGCCCTCGCCGACCGTCCCGTGACCAACGGGGAGTTCCGGGAGTTCCTCGAGGACGGCGGCTACGCCGATCCGCGTCACTGGCTCTCGGACGGATGGGACGCGGTCGAGAAGAACGGCTGGACCGCACCGCTCTACTGGCGATGCGAGGACGGCCGGTGGGGAACGTTCACGCTCGCCGGGTTCCGCGACCTCGACCCGGCCGAGCCGGTCTGCCACCTCAGCTATTACGAGGCGGACGCGTACGCCCGATGGGCCGGCGCGCGCCTGCCGACCGAGCAGGAGTGGGAGGCGGTCGCGGCCGCGCGACCGATCGAGGGGAACCTGCAGGAATCGGAGCGGCTGCACCCCGCGCCGATCGAGCGGGATCTTCCGCCCGGTCCCGCCCGGATCTACGGCGACGTCTGGGAATGGACCGCCAGCGCGTACGCGGCGTACCCGGGATTCCGTCCCAATCCGGGCGCCCTCGGCGAGTACAACGGGAAGTTCATGTGCAACCAGTTCGTCCTGCGTGGTGGGTCGTGCCTGACTCCTCGAAGCCACATCCGCCCGACCTACCGGAACTTCTTCCATCCGGAGGCGCGCTGGCAGGTCACCGGCCTGCGGCTGGCGAAGGAGGCGTGATGAACGACCCGGGCGGGGATCTCAAACCTCTCGACTTCGAGCCGCGGACCGCGCAGTTCCGCGAGGAGGTCCTGGCCGGGCTGCGCTCCCGGCCGAAGACGCTTCCGTGCAAATACCTCTACGACGAGGCCGGCTCACGGCTCTTCGACCGGATCTGCGAGCTCGACGAGTACTACCCGACCCGCACGGAGATGGCGATCCTCCGGGAACGGATCGGCGAGATCGCCGCCGTCCTCGGTCCCGACGACGTGCTGATCGAGTACGGCAGCGGGAGCAGCACGAAGATCCGGATCCTCCTCGATGCGCTCGACCGGCTGGCCGCCTACATCCCGATCGACATCTCCTGCGACCACCTCCAACGCTCGGCGGAGGATCTCGCCGCCTCCTACCCGGACCTGCCCGTCCTGCCGGTCTGCGCCGACTACACCGGAACGTTCGCGCTGCCGCCGGTCCGCGCGGACGCGGCGCGGAAGATCGTCTTCTTCCCGGGATCCACGATCGGCAACTTCGAACCCGAGGAGGCCGTCGGCTTCCTGCGCGGGATCGCGGCGGTCGTCGATCGCGGCGGGGGGCTCTTGATCGGGGTGGATCTGAAGAAGGACCGCGCCGTCCTCGAGGCGGCCTACAACGACGCGGAAGGGGTCACCGCCGCGTTCAACCTGAATCTCCTGCACCGGATCAACCGGGAGCTGGAGGCCGACTTCGATCCGGATCGGTTCCGTCACGAGGCGATCTACTCCGAGGAGCACGGGCGCATCGAGATGCACCTGGTCAGCACGGTCGCGCAGACGGTCACGATCGACGGCATCGAGATCCGGTTCGAGGCGGGCGAGACGGTCCACACGGAGAGCTCGTACAAGTACGCTCCGGAGGAGTTCGCCGCGCTCGCGGGCGAGGCCGGCTTCGCCGTCGAGCGCTTCTGGACCGACGCGAAGCGGCTGTTCAGCATCCAGTACCTGGTCGTCGCCTGACGCGCACCTCGCGCTCCGGCGATCGTCAGTCGTTCCGCGGCTCCTCGCGCAGCCCGGACGGAACGAGCACGCGGTCGAGCAGCCCGAACAGACCCTGCGCCACCAGAGCCAGCCCGGCTGCGGGCAGCGCCCCTTGCAGGATCAGGCGATCGTCGCGCAGCGCGATCCCCTGCAGGATCGGATCGCCGAGCCCGCCCGCGCCGATCAACGCCGCCAGCGTCGCGGTGCCGATGTTGATCACCGCGCTCGTCTTCACCCCGGCCAGGATCGCCGGCGCGGCGAGCGGCAGGCGGATCCGGAAGAGCTGCGCCGCCGGGCTCAGGCCGAGCGCCTCCGCCGACTCGCTCAACGGGGCCGGGATCGACGCCAGTCCCGTCGCCGTGTTCCGCACGATCGGCAGGAGGCTGTAGAGGAACAGCGCGACCAGCGCCGGTCGCGGCCCGATGCCGAGAAACGGGATCAGGAAGGCGAGGAGCGCCAGCGACGGGATCGTCTGGAAGATCCCGGCGGTCGCCAGCGTCGTCGCCGAGAGCAGGCGCGAGCGGGTCGCGGCGATCCCCAGCGGGATCCCGATCAGGACCGCGGCGAAGAGCGAGATGCCGACCAGCTTCAGGTGGACCGCGGTGTTCCGCAAGATCCGGGTGGCGGACCCCTCGGCGCGGGGAGCCTCCGTCTCGGCGCCGGCCAGGGCGGACCGGACGAGCCAGGAGGCGGCCTCGCCGACGCTCTCGCCGTCGAGGACCACCCGGCCGTTCGCGTGGATCATCATCGGCTCGTCGATCCGTCCCTCGAGGCGGCGGATCGCCCGCAACGCCTCCGGCGCCCGTTCGGCGAGATCGGACCGGTAGAGCAGCACCGCGTCGTAGCGCGGGAAGAAGCCGCGGTCGTCCTCGAGGATCCGCAGGCCGAGCCGTTCGATCTGCGCGTCGGTTGTGTAGATGTCGATCACGTCCGCCTCGCCCGAGGCGATCGCCGCGTAGGCGAGGTCGTGCTGGATCCCGCGGGCGGCGCCGGCGGGCAAGTCGTAGCGGGCGGCGAGGCCCGGAAAGCCGTCCTTCCGTCCGAGGAACTCGTGCGAGAAGGCGAGCCGGAGGTCGTCCCGCCCGGCGAGATCGGAGATCTTCGTGATCCCGTCGGTCGCCCGGTTCCCGGGCAGGACGGCGAGGGCGTAACTGTTGTTGAATCCGAGCGGCGCGCCGATCTCGATCCCGTGCGGGGCGAGGGCGCGGCGCATCGCCTCGAGTCCGGGCGGCTCGTCGGCACGGACGATCACCTCGGCGATCGTGCCGGTGTACTCCGGGTAGAGGTCGATCTCTCCGGAGCGGAGCGCCTCGTAGACGATCTCGGTTCCACCGAGATTGCGCCGGTGCCCGACCTCCGCTCCCGTCTCGCGCCCGAGCAGGGCGCACGCCTCGGCGAGGATCCACGACTCGGCGAACGCCTTCGACCCCGCGCGAACCGGGGAGGCGTCGCCGCGAACCGCGTCCGTGGCGAGGAGGGCGAACGACAGCGCGCAGCAGATCGCGATCCGGTTCATCGGTCCTCCGTCGCCTCGGTGGTCCAGAGCGGACGCTGTGCGCGGATGAACTCGGTGACGAACCGGTCGCGCGGGCGCTCGAGCAGATCGGCGAGCGTCCCGCGTTGCACGATCCGCCCGGCCTGCATCAGCGCGATCTCATCGCCGAGGTAGCTCGCCTCGCCCATGTCGTGGGTGACCAGCAGCACCGTCTTGCCGAGCCGGCGGAAGATCCCGCGGAGATCCTCCTGCAGCCGGCGGCGGATGACGGGATCGAGCGCGCCGAGCGGCTCGTCGAGAAGGAGCAGCTCGGGATCGAGCATCAGCGCCCGCATGACCCCGATCCGCTGGCGCTGCCCGCCGCTGAGCCGATGCGGAGTCCGGTCGAGGATCGCGGGATCGAGACCGACCAGCTCGGCGAGGGCGGCGATCCGCTCGCGGATCCGCCGCCGGTCCCAGCCGAGGTGCTCGGCCATGAGCGAGACGTTGCGGGCCGCGCTGAGGTGGGGGAACAGGCCCCCTTCCTGGATCACGTAGCCGATCCGGCGGCGGAGAGCCCGGGCGGTCGCGGGTGTCATCTCGGTCTCGTCGATCGTGATCCGCCCGGAATCGGCGGCGATCAGCCCGATGACGAGACGCAGGAGCGTCGACTTGCCGCAGCCGCTCGGTCCGATCAGGGCGAGGGTCTTCTGCGGCGGGAGCGCGAGGCTCGTCGGCTCGAGGGCGCGCTTGCCGCCGAACGACTTGGCGACGTTCTCCAGAGCGATCACGGTCCGCCGAGTAT